>NZ_JBFGYC010000018.1:0-19725 GCF_041587635.1 Pontibacterium sp.
CACCACCTGCCCCACCTGCACAATGCCGTCACCATAGTGTTAAGCTGCACACTGCTCCTCAACTTATGATTCTAAATCAAGGGCAGACCCAATCTCATGGAAGTCAGTAAACAGCAACGGGCATTTTTTCGTAAACTCTATTTGAGCCATCTGATCAGTCAGGAGCCTCTTAACGTCACCGCACTCCAGAAAATAACCGGTATGCCACGCCGTACGCTTCAGGATACCTTGAAAGACCTTGGCGATATTGGTATCGAATGCAGCTTTGTTCAGCAGGAAGGGGGGCGCAACAATGCTGGATATTATCAAGTCGATTGTTGGGGACCGATTGACCCATCGTGGATAAACAACAACTTAGCGCGACTGGAAGCGGCACTGGAAATTTCTGTTTAAAAAAACCTCAATCTTTACCCCATACAGCCGATAGCTAAAACCTAAGATAACTGGGGTAAAGAAGATGCTTGAATCAATTCTTAATGGGAACCTTTTTGGCAACGCCGGGCTCGGTGCGCCAACAGGGAGTGCTTCCGGTTCTGCCGGTGCAGTGGACCCCCGTGATGAAGCGAAATCAGCAACTCCTGTGCACTTGCCGCCACCTCCTCCGGGCGGTATGTCGCTGTCGGCCGCTGAACGCTATAGCAAAGCTGAAAGCTTCTCGCTGGACCTGACGACCAAAGAAGGTGATCGTGTCACCATCAATTTCAGTCACGCCAGTGCAATGCAAGCAAGCCTGGGCGCCACCAGCGATGGTCAGGGCGGATCAGCGACAGCATTCAACGTCAGTCGCGCCGAACGTAACGAATTCCAATTTTCCATTGAAGGTGACCTGAATGATGATGAGCTGGAAGCCATTCAGAATCTGATTCAGGATGTCAGCCTCATTGCTGATGACTTCTTTGCCGGTGATGTTCAAGCTGCGTTTGACCAAGCCTCCGAGTTCGAGATGGATCGCTCTCAACTCAGCTCCATGTCACTGAATATGAGCCGTAGCGAGCAATACACCGCAGTCGCCGCCTATCAGGAAGTTCAGAACAACGGCAATAATTCCGGTGGGCAGCGTCTGGGCCAGATGGCTAATATGCTGAACCAGCAACGTCATGACAGCGCACTTGGTTTTGTCGACCAGTTGGGTTCATTGCAGGAACAGATCCTTGATAGCTTGGTTGAGCAGGACATCCGCTATCAGGAAGCCGACGAAGAGAAACAAAATACGCTGGACCAGAATCGTAATACGCTTTATAGCTTGCTCGATGACTAATCGGACTTAATCGACTCACAATCGCAGTCCTCATAACGCAGTACGCATCACCTCGAAATTTAGGCGGCCTATATGGCTGCCTTTTTATTTTCCCCTCTGGCCGGTAAAATCCTTCCTTTATTCTCGCTGTATCCGATATAGGAATGTCTCCCATCATGACTCAGGTGCTGATCATCGGTTACGTGTGGCCAGAGCCACGCTCTTCTGCCGCCGGCTCCCACATGATGGAGCTCATACACTGCTTTCAGACGCAAGACTGGCAGATCACTTTTGCCAGCCCCGCAGCGCTCAGCACGCATATGGAAGACCTGAGCCAGCTGAACGTAAAGAGTGTTGGCATTGAACTGAACTGCGATTCCTTTGACCGTTTTATCGCCAACCTGCAACCCGACATTGTTCTGTTTGACCGTTTTATGATGGAGGAGCAGTTTGGCTGGCGAGTCGAGAAGCAATGCCCGGAAGCCCTGCGCATTTTAGATACAGAAGATCTGCACTTTTTACGTAATGCCCGCCACCAGGCACTGAAACAGCAGCGTCCACTCGTCCCTGAAGATCTGTTCGGCGAGATGGCTCAACGCGAGGTTGCTTCAATATACCGCTCAGACCTGACGTTGATGATCTCTGACTATGAGATGCAACTGCTCAACAATCAATTTGGTGTCAGTCAGGATCTGTTGCATCACTTGCCTTTTATGCTTGATATACAGATATTGGATCAACCACGCCCCACTTTCGAAGAACGCTCACACTTTGTCAGCATCGGCAATTTCCGCCACGCGCCAAACTGGGATGCCGTACTCTGGCTGAAACAGCAGATCTGGCCCAAGATCCGCAAGAAACTCCCTCATGCTGAGATGCATGTATACGGTGCCTATCCACCTCCCAAAGCCACCGCGCTAGATAATCCCAAAGAAGGATTTATGGTCAAAGGGTGGGCGGAGGATGCTAACGAAGTCGTACGCAACGCCCGTGTTTTGCTTGCTCCCGTGCGCTTTGGTGCCGGCATAAAGGGCAAACTGGTTGAGGCTATGTGTAACGGCACACCGAATATCACCACCCCTATCGGGGCAGAAGCGATGAGCGGTGGCTACCCATGGGGTGGACTGATAGAAGACAATGCTCATGACTTTGCGCAAGCCGCAGTTGAGCTCTATGAGAAAAAGGACCTGTGGCACAGTTGTCAGCGGATGGGCGATAAAATCATCTCTCAGGTTTATGATCGCCACCCCCTGGCTGAACAGCTGATTCAGCATATTCAACTGCTACGGGAAACAATCAACAGCCACCGTATGCAAAATTTCACCGGCGCGATGCTACGACATCACCATCACCGTAGTACACAGTTCATGTCCCAGTGGATAGAGACAAAAACCCGTCTGGCTGACTTGCAGAAAACCAGCGCCACCGCCTCTGACGAGACCGAATAATAGATGGCGTTTCAACTGCGTGATTACCAGCGTGATGCGGTAGATGCCACCGTACGCCACTTTCGTAAAAGCGACGATGCCGCTGTCATCGTACTACCCACCGGTGCTGGAAAAAGCCTGGTGATTGCTGAGCTGGGGCGCATAGCACGACGAAAAATTCTGGTGCTTACCCACGTTAAGGAACTCGTCGAGCAAAACCATGCTAAATATGAAGCGTATGATCTGAAAGCCAGTATTTACTCTGCAGGCCTGAAACAGAAAAGCACTCAACATCAGGTTACCTTTGCCAGCGTGCAATCCGTTGCGCGTAACCTAACGGACTTTTCCGAGCAATACTCCCTGCTGATTATCGATGAATGCCACCGTATCTCCGGTGAAGACGAAAGCCAGTACGGTCAGATTATCCAGCAACTCAAAAAGCACAACGCCGGGCTGAAGGTTCTGGGGCTGACCGCCACACCTTACCGTCTGGGCATGGGCTGGATCTACCGCTATCACTATCACGGCTATGTCCGTAGTGGTGACAACACACCGTTTGAGCACTGCATCTACGAACTGCCCCTGAGGTTTATGATCAATAAGGGATACCTCACACCACCTGAGCTAACCGATGCCCCCATTGCCCAGTACGACTTCTCGGCATTGAATAGTTCTCGTTGGGGTGGATACAACGAACGTGAAGTGAATGAATTGCTGGTTCGTCACCCACGCGTCACACAATCTATCTGCGAACAAATTGAAGCGCTGGCGCAAGACCGTCAAGGGGCTATGATCTTTGCGGCCACTGTCGACCACGCTAAAGAGATCACCGGATACCTGCCCGAGAACCAGACGGCCCTAATTACCGGTGCGACACCCGCGGCTGAGCGCGACCAACTGATCCGGGCATTTAAGCATCGGGAGCTGAAGTTTTTGGTCAACGTTGCCGTACTAACGACCGGCTTTGACGCCCCTCATGTCGACTTGATTGCGATCCTCCGCCCCACCCAATCAGTCAGCCTGTATCAACAGATCGTCGGACGTGGCTTGCGACTGGATGAAGGTAAAACTGAGTGCAAAGTGATCGATTACACCGGTAACGGTTTTGATCTGTTTCATCCGGAAGTCGGATCGAGCAAACCTCACGGTGATAGCCAACCCGTCCAGGTCTTTTGCCCTGTCTGTGAGTTTGCCAATATTTTCTGGGGCAAGACCGATGACGAGGGCAATATTCTTGAACACTACGGTCGTCGCTGTCAGGGATATGAAGAGGATGATAAAGGGCGAAAGCAGCAGTGCGACTACCGCTTTCGCTTTAAAGAATGCCCACACTGCAATGCCGAAAACGACATCGCGGCCCGCCGCTGCCACAGCTGCGAAAAAGCGATTATCGACCCGGACGATATGCTTAAAAACGCGCTTAAGCTTAAAGATGCCCTCGTCATCCGGTGCGCGGGCGTCTCTTTATGCGAACACAAAGGGAAATTGCGGATTACTTATCACGATGAAGAGGGGGCCGAGGTCCACGAAAGCTTTGACCTGAACCATTCAGGACAGCGCAAAGTGTTTAACCTGCAGTTTGGCCGTCGCTTTGGTGATGCCACCCAACCCCGGCAGTTTAAACAACTGGACGAAGTGCTTGCCGTCAGTCATCAGTTTCGCGCACCTGACTTTGTCATTGCGCGCAAAGCGGGTCATCACTGGCGGGTTAAGGAAAAGTTATTCGATTATGAAGGACGCTACCGCAAAGCCAATCAGTTGGGCTAACGCCTTCGGTGACCGGCAAATCTGAAACGACTATTTCACCGGAATCCTCTGTGCCAGCTCAGACGCAAGTTCACCCGAGAATCCCTCCAGCAAGCCATTCAACGCTTGAACATATGCCTGATAGCTGCCATCGCTGTGAAGCACCGAACGATACCGCTGGGTCGTCACCACACGTTGGCCATAGTCGGCCAGCAGCGTCCAGCTCAGGCTCAGGCTCACCGGCCCTTTAAGCTCACCGGAAAAACGATCAACAAAAATTCGTACCTGGTATTCAGGACGAAAGCGGTTGTCCCAAGGCGATGGCCATACCGCATCATGTTTCAGCTGCAGAGATACGTTTTCAGCGAGAACACGAGTAAAAACAGGCTCCAACTCTCCGGCCCAGATATGAAAATTGGCCACATTCACCCTGGTACCACCTTTGCGGACAACAATATTCGGACGGTCCAGCATCTGCGGTAAGCTGACCGGCCCAATACCCAAGGTGACAGACTCAGCCAATCGCGCATCGGATACCTCGCTCTGAGACACTAAATCATAATAATGGGTCTCAGGCTGAGCCGCACATCCAGCCAGAAAAGCGACCAGCAAGGCACACAATGCTGTCCGTAGGGTCATCATCATTCTTCCTTATCTTCATCACGGCCACGCAATAGCGCATCCGGATAACGCTGCAACTGATCTGTGAGCTGCTTCATTGACTTCGCTGCATCAGAAATATCATCCAGCGCACTGGTCAGCGTATGGCTCAGATCAGAATCCGGCGCGACCGTTTGATCCAGAGATTTCAGCGTGCGCTCTAACTGATCAGCAGTCCCATCCAGGCCATCGGTGGCATCTTGCAAGTTTTCCAACACCCCGCCCGCACTTTCACCAAGCTTGGCATCTTCCAAATCCCCCATAACTGAGCGCAGACTTTTCAGGCCACTTTTCAGATCCACACCAATCTCTTCAATCGGCAAACCCTGAATCTTCTCCATAATGGAGGTCAACTGTCGGGTAATCTGGCTAAATTCGTTCTCCGCCGTAGGCAGCATTGGATAATCCCCATGCTCTTTGATCTCCCCCGGCTCTCCCGCATTGGGCACCAGATCGACAAACAATGAGCCACCGAGCAAACTACCTGAACTCAAACGCGCCTGCATGCCTTGAGCGACCAACTGATCCATCGCTTCACGGATCTGCGCTTTACTCGGCACAACGCCTTGCCCCATGCGTTCTGGCTGAATCGCGATCAAAACGTTAACGCGGTTGGCATCTCTGCTCTCATAATCAAGCGCGATATGCTCCACCCGCCCGACCTGAATACCGAGATATTCCACCGGAGCCCCCACTTTTAAGCCTCGGACAGAACCTTCGAAATGCAATAAGAAGGGATAGGATACGGAGATCGCCCCTTCACTGACGGCATCTTTACTGGGAAACAGGTAAAAGGTCCGCCCCGGATCGGCCGGACTGGACCCACTGCTCAGATTGATCGGCGTATCGAACTCGACCCCCCCGGCGATCAGTGAGCTGAGCGACCCCACATCCAGCTCTACACCATCCAGCCCAATGGTCGCGCCAAAGCCGCTGACATTCCAGAACTGACTGTGCTCCTTGATCAGCTCATCAAACGGTGCTTTTACAAACATCCGAATCTGCACCTTGCTCTGATCGGTCAGCAGCTTATAGCCGGTCACTTCACCCACAGGCACTTCACGATGATACACCGGCGACGCAATATCCAACGATCCCAGTGTATCGGCCACCAGCAAATAGCTGCTGCCTTTGTCATAAGAACGTACGGATGGCGGCTCTTCCAGCCCAACAAACTTGGTTTGTGACTCCCCCACGCCTTCACCACCAGAATCCATCTCGATATACACACCCGATAACAGCGTCTCAATACCACTGATACCGCTGCGGGAAACCCGAGGTGACACCACCCAGAAATTACTCTGATCGTTAATCAGCGGTGACACATAGGCATCCATTTCTGCGGTGATCCGCACCTTATTAAAGTCATCGCTCAGCTGGATACTTTTCACCACACCCACTTCGACATCACGATAACGGATACGGGTTTTACCGACTTCAATTCCGGACGCCGCACTGAATTCAATCTGGATGACCGGACCGGCCTCCTGCCAGGCCCTTACCGCTAGCCATACTGCAATCAACACGGCTAACAGGGGAATAAACCAGACCGGAGACAGCCTTCTGGAGGTTGATACTTTAGGTTCGTTACTCACTATGGGCATCCCATAACAATCTTGGATCAAACGTTTCAGCCGCCAGCATAGTTAATACCACTACACCGGCGAAACACACAATCGCACCACCCGGCTCAATGTTCGCCAGCACACCAAACTGTACCAACGCCACCAGCAACGTGACTACAAATACATCAATCATCGACCAGCGACCGACAAATTCGGTTATTCGATAAAGAATCGCCTGATGACGAGGGTTACCCTGTTGGCCTTTATGCACAGCCCACAACAGATAAGCGATCGCAAAAATCTTCGTGATGGGCACTAAAACACTGGCAACAAAAACGACCAAAGCGATACCAACATTTCCCGATTGGAAAAGATGAACCACACCGGACATGATGGTATCACTGCTGGCAACACCGAACTGAACCGTCGTCATAATCGGCAACAAGTTTGCCGGTAAATACAACACCGTGGCCGCGATCAGCAGGGCCAGTGTACGCTGGTAACTGTCCGGTATTCGCCGCCGCACCGTACTATGACAGCGAGGACACCGATCGTTCACATCCAGCAGGGATTCACCCACCTGCGCACCACAGCCATGACAGACCACCAGCGGATCATCGTCACGGCCGCGAAAGCGATTTTCGTGACGCAACCAATGCCAGAGTGCTTCACGATCAAGATGGGTATGGCTGTAGATCAACACCAGTATCAGCCCGGCAAACGCGTACAATCCGATACCGGGTAGCAATGATGCAATATCACCGAGCTTAATGGTTGTGATCAAGACACCAATGAAGAAAATCTCCATCATATTCCAAGGGCGGATCACAAACAGCAAATGGAGCACCTTGGCCAGCCCTGGCAGCTTAACGTCCAGCAAACGTGCACCGATGACATACCCCAGCCCAACCAGTTCCACCAGCGGCATCAGAAAGATGGTGATAAACACCAACGAGGCCAGCAGATATCGGTCCCGGTCCAGTAACGCCCATACGCCACTCAGAAGGCGTGAGGACTGCTCCTGACCTGCCGCTTCAAGCCCAATAAAGGGAAATGCCAGCGTCAGCAGAAACAGAACGATGCCGGTCACCGTAAAGGCTGCGGCCTGCATCAGCCAGTTGGCATGTTTGACCTTCATTACTTCGCCACAATAGGTGCAGCTCAACTGCTGTCCTGCAGCAAAAGGGACGTTATCAAATACATGGTCGCAGCCATGACACACAATCACATCGGCATAGCTGGCACGAACGGAGGGGGAATTGACACTCATAGGCGGAGGATAGCCGAGAACCTCCGCTTACGCACGGATAACCACACGCAGGTCGTACTACTGTAATATGAACACGCATTGTAAAAACCGATATAGAGCTGATAACCTAGCGATTGATCCGTTATCGCTCACATCAGAACCGCCACACAGATCTCGGTCCGCTCAGATAAAAAAGGAAAGCTGTACGTGAAATGGAGTTTTAACCGCGCCGCCCTCTTCAACCATAGAAGACCATCCATGAAACATCTGCTGCAGGATCTGTGCAGATGAAACTGAAAATTCTAGGCTGTAGTGGCGGTATCGGAAAAGGCCTGAAAACCACCACATTTCAGGTCGATGATTCGCTGATCATTGATCCGGGAACGGGTATGGAAAAGCTGACGCTGGAGGAGATGCTGTCAGTCCGCACGATCCTCATCACCCACGCCCATCTGGATCACATCATTGGTTTGCCTTTGATGCTCGCGACGATCTTCGATCAAGCCCGTCATCAGATCCAGGTCTATGCCCTGCCGGATGTCGTCACCGCACTGCAGAAACATATTTTTAACTGGGCAGTATGGCCGGACTATACCCAACTGCCCGAAGAAAACCCGATCATTCGGATGCATACTCTACAACCTGGGGATGAGGTAACACTCGCCGGTAAACAGGTTCAAGTATTACCCGCAGCACACCCTACGCCCACAGTAGGGTATTTGCTCAGCGATCAGAGCAGCAGTTTTGCTTTTACTGGAGACACCGGCGCCAATTCACAGCTCTGGCCGCTATTGAACGAGAAGAAACCTCAATTGGTCATTATCGATGTATCGTTTACCGATGATCAGGCCGAACTTGCACACGTCAGCGGTCACCTGACACCGTCTCAGCTTGCTCAGCAACTCACTCATTTTGAGCATCCTGCAGAAATTCGTATTACCCATCTTAAACCGGGGAACGAGGATATGATCGTCGCACGCTGTCACGCACTCTTACCGGAGTGGACATTAGATCGCCTGCATCACGACGAAATCATCGAGTTGTAACAGCGCGTCCTTCAATCCTTAAACTGTCTGCCCCCTGATTAGAAACTCTCCTGCACGCACATTTTACTCACGCCCAAGGTACGTAATATTTCGGTTGCACGATCCAGTGAATGGTAACTTTTGACGCGCCCGGTAGCATCCGTCAGAGGGAACTGATGCCCCTGAAAGTCTTCCAGCGAAACCTGCCAACCGTCCGCACTGGTTTTCAGCAGGCCTTCACGAATCCGATCCATTGCTACCAGATCTCTTAGCTCTGATATTCGCATGGCATTACTCCACGTTTTGGCCTGTTTACAGTGTAGTTGAGAGACAGCAGAGTGGATCTATTCGTACCCCGTCAGTTCAACATACCCCTGCCCTGCATGGCTGCCCTCCACGCTGACAGCACCCTCCCAATATCGCACCGACAGGTTGTTCTCTTGTTTCTTCTGACGTGGCAGGATACGCAGATCCAGATCATACTCGGGAACCTTCATACGCCAGCCACTGGGCCAGATCACGCCCGATTCAGACTGCCAGTGATCCAATACGTCCAGCACAATATTCCGGGCATCCAAGGGTAAACGCTCACCGGATTGACTAAACATCGAGACTTGACGAAAATCCGCCTGACCTGATTCGGCCTTAGACCTCAACACCATAAACATCAGCTCTCGTCCATCCTCAAGCTGCAACGAAAACCAATCCCAGCCCGACTGATAGTCTGCCAGACTGTTGCTCGCCCACTCGTGGTCATACCAAGCCGCACCGGTGACCGGGATCGTCTGATCATCGAACCGGATCTCTCCCTCGACATGCAACCGGGTATAGGAATAGTAATAGGATGCAAAACCCGGTTCCGGGCGTTTTGGACTATAACCCTGCTCTCCTTGATAAACGCGTGGCTTTTCGGGTACCAGACGCAGTCGATAACTGAAAGACTCGCCCGCGTCATTGTGCTGCACCCCCACCTTGAGCTGTGCTGGAAAGAGATCCTGATCGTTTTCCGACGTCAACTGCCAGTTTTCCAACCACACGCTCAGCGGTTGAGATGATGTGCCAGCTAAACCGGGCCCCTGACGAGAAAAGCGCTCGGCGACCAGATGTCTATCCTCCCCAAATACACCAAGGCCCGCATGCCCCATATAAAATTGTGGCGTTAACCAGCCCGACTTTACCTGCTGCGGAGTGCGCTTCTGCGCCTGCAACGCTTGACGAAATACCGTGAACTGAAAACCAAAACGCTGCTGCGCATCATCCCGGTGTTGCAGGTTACCGTTGATATACCACCATTCACTGCGAAACGCAGGGTGGGCTATATGATCCCGCGGAAAGCGTAGTACATAACCCGGCTCCGCTTTCACAAACCGCTGATCATCGGTATCTATATCCCCTGAACTTAGAAAATCCGTCAGTGAAAACTCAGCGGCAGATTGCGGCTCATCAGAGAACAATCGATGTCCGCCCACCCCAACGAAAGCGAACACCAGCACTAGTACAACAACCGGATAAAAACCTCTGATCATTTTGAACATCACTCCCAGCGCCGAATACCTGTCTGACGCGCAAAACGCCAGGCCGGATACAACGATGCTAATCCCGCTGCAGCCATCGATAGCAACAGCGCAATCAGCCAGTTATGCAGATCAGGCTGATACGGAATGCTCCAGCCGAATGCCCTGAGCTGCACCACGCCGGTCAACGTCCACGCCAACAACTCGCCCACCGGAATCGCCACCCACCCCGCACCTAAACCCAATACTAGCGACTGACCCAATAAGAGGAATGTCAGTTCTGCCCGGCTGAGCCCCAGTGCTTTAAACAGCGATACCTCATGTTGTCGCTCCAACTGGATCGCCAGCAAACTGCTCAAAATACCCACAAAGGCGACAACCAGAGCCAATAACCGCAGAACATCAGTAATCACAAACGTACGATTAAAGACCTCCACCGATCGGGTCAGTAACACCGATGCATGTTGAATCGAGAGATCCCACTGCCCGCCCCAACGTTGGCGTATTGTGTGTGCGATATCTGTCGGTGAATGGGAATCAGACAAGAACAAAGACACGCCATATGGCTGTTCGACCCAATGCTGACTGAACGTCTCTGCCCGCGTCAGAATACGGCCGCTGTCACTGCCATAATCGTAATACACACCCGCGACAATGAACGGTTGATCCCCTGCCACCGTCGACAAAGCGAGCGAGTCTCCTGCACCCAGCCCTGTGCGATTGGCTAATGGCTCACTGATCAGAACATGATCTGGCTGCTGTAACTGCTGCCAGATCGCGTCTCGATTGCCCGATACAAACCGATAAGCACTGCGCATCTTTACGGGCAGCTCTGAGGCATAGAGGTGCACCTGACGCCCAGCCACACTGAGACGGGTGCGGCGCAGTGTCGCCACAGCTTCGATGCCTTCCAAGGTTTCCAGTTCAGTGATCAACAATTCAGGCAAAGGCTGGCGTACCCCCGGCAATATACGCGTTTGCGAAATGTACAGGTCCGCATTTAAGCGCTCCCCTAACCAGAGCTGAACCGCATCACGAAAACTGCTCACCATACCGCCAATACCGACCGTGGCGCTGATAGCAATCATCAGGGCCATCGCCGCGATACCCGTACGACTCAGATTACGACGATTATCACGCACCAACATCAACCACAACGGTTGCTTCAGTGACACGCCAGACACAATTAAAAAACGCTCTAAAACGCGGCTCAACCCCAGCAGTGCAGCGGGCATTAACAACGCACCACTCATCAGCAACGCGGCAACGGCAATAAACGCCCCCCACAGCCCGCTGTCCAGCCATAGCAATACCAGTGCTAAACCCGACAGAACCGGCACCCAATACACACTTAAATGCCAACTCTGCTTTATCGCCTGCGCTTCCTGCACAACGCGCTGTTGTAATGATACTGGCGCTATTCGGGCCAACTCACGGCACGGCTTCCACGCAGCCAACAAGCAACCACCCACCCCCAATAGCAACAACTTGCTTAACGTCACAGGCTCCAGCAATAGCAACTCCAACGGTGAGGTCGCGTACAGATCCGCCAACGTGTGCAGCATCAGTTCTAACAACACCTGGGCCAGCGCCACACCCAACACCACACCTGATACCGTGCCTATCAGCGCGATGATAACCAGCTCAACTATAAGATAACGGTATAACTCACCCACCGTCAGACCGATGGCGCGTAACTGGGCAAAAATCGGGCGACGCTGACTGAGGGAAAAGCTGACACTGCTAAACACCAGAAACAATCCCACAACCAGCGCCAATAACCCCAGCGCCTGAAGATTGAAATACAGCGCATTCGCCAGCTGCGCTTTTTCGGATAACACCGTGCTTGTGGCTTCCAATCGCACGTGATCAGGCAACCACTGGGCCACCGCCTGAGCCTCCTTTTCACTCAGCATTAAATCGATATGCGAGATCTGTCCCTGAAGCCCCAATATCTGCTGCGCCTGGCCGATGTCCATCATCACTAGCTGTTGCAGACGCGGATCCCCCTGATCATCTAATACACCGATCAGGGTGACACGCTGAACACCGTTTGCAGTATCCAGAATCAACGGCTGATGAAGCGTGGCCCCCAACTGTTTCGCTGTAGTGCGTGCCATCACCACCATCGGGTTCGCCTGCAGACCGGAAAACCCAATACCACTACCGGGCAGTCGGTTGAGCTGATCTCGGAATCCTCGCTCTCGCAACGGATCAACACCCAACAGCTGGAGCAACAGGTTCTTACCACTCCGGTCTTTTACTACCGAGCTGATCACCGGGGCGCTACGCCACCCGGCGGGATGCTTACGCAGATCCACATACAGCGATTCTGACAGGGGCGTCTGACCCACGATGCGATGGGTTGTGCGGCCGTAGATCTGAAGCTGGGCTTCACGAAAACTATGACGGGCACTGTCGGTGGTGATCTCAATCGCAGAAACAACCGCAACGCCGAGCGTAATCCCGAACAATAACAACAGCAGCTGCCACGGATGGTGGCGAAAGTGGCGTAAACTCGCACGGGCTAACATCAGGCAACCTGCTCCAGCACACCCCGGTGCAGGCGTAATACCCGATCAGCATGTTCGATCAGGGCATCGCTGTGTGTCACCATTATCAGAGTCATCTTTTCCTGACGTATTTTCTCCAGCATCAGTGCTAATACCTGATCGGCTGTATCGTTATCCAGACTGCCCGTTGGCTCATCCGCCAACAGCAGTGCTGGTTTGTGCACCAGCGCACGGCAGATCGCCACACGCTGCTGCTCGCCACCTGACAGCTGCTCAGGAAAACGATCCTGTTTATCCGCCAACCCCATCAGCGCCAACTGTTGCTCCGCCTGCGGCCGTTCGGCCAATCGACCGTTCAGCGATAACGGCAGCAGAATATTTTCGATTACGGTCAGCGTGGGGATGAGATTAAAAAACTGGTACACCACTCCGATATGCTCACGGCGAAAACGGGTACGCCCGGCTTCGTTCAACGCGGTAATGTTCTGATTGAGAATACGAATCTGCCCTGAATCGGGCTGATCCACACCCGCCATTAGGTTTAACAAACTGGATTTTCCAGAACCGCTTGGGCCCAACAGCATCAGAATTTCACCCTGCTCTATATCGAGATTAAGATTTTGTAGTACGGGCTGAGGGCTCCCTGCAACCGTAAAACTCTTGCAGAGTCCGGTCACCTTCAGAATTGGCATAATGTCCTTCTCCTGCAACTGAGTTCGGGTGGTAAGGGAACCTACGAATAAGTCCGAAACGACTTAGCATGCCCTCTGGGTACTGGCTTTCAGAGCAATTCGAGATCAAGGCAGCGATTACAGCCATGCTGGTTGCCTCAGGATCGCCTGCCGGACGCAAATTGCTAACGTAGAGATCGGGTTGCTCTGAAAGCCCCGAAGGGCGGGTGCTAAAACAGCTTTCTGCTTTGTCAGGCAGCTTGGAAAGGACCAGTCATTCCACTGCGCTGCCTTTCGCACATAAAGCTGTTTTATCGCCCGCAGAGAAAGTCTCGGACTTGTTCGCAGGTTCCCAATATCTATTATGCATCAGACGGGGGGGAGATGGCTGATCACACCGGAGAAAGCCGAAGCTCCGGTGTGACCAAAGGTACAGAAAAGACTATCACTGGTTTGGAGACTGCGTTGATTCCGATAATTTACCGGAATCCCAGAGAGGATAGTCCGGCTCAACAAAGGCCAGCGCTATCCCCTTTTCTTCGATACGAATCACTTTCATGCGTAAGGCGGGTAAACCTTTGTCCCAGCCTTCGCCCAAAATGGCCGCATCGATCTCCAACCCCAGTGTGAACTCTGACGTACGTAGCTCAGCTACAAAAATACCGCCTTCCGACATGTTCGCTACAGAACCCACCCAATAGCCATGCTGCCGATGGGTTAAACGAACCTGATAGCCTGTTCTTACACGAGGGTATTTACGATTTTCTTCCATAACTAATTCGCCTCCCGACGATCAATTATGAATCTCGAAGGGCAGTATAGTTTCTTTTTTAAACATTGGTTGCCACGGGCACATTAAGATTCACAGCACTGAGCAACAGGAGAGGTAGTCAGTGAATGTGTGAGGAAGTGAGGAAGTGAGGAAGTGAGGAAGTGAGGAAATACGGGACCAGCAGAATCGCCAGTCCCGACATGTGATATTACTTATCAGTCACCAACGCGATACGCACCGCATCCAAATTAAGGGTGGCCTCGGACAGATAGGCGTCCAAACCGTCTTTCTGAGACTGCTGATGAACCAGCTCTTCACCACGGATGTTAGGGTTCACTTTGGCCAGAGCCTGCAAACGCTCCAGCTCACCACCCAACAGTTGCGCCACGCGATCGGTCGCCGCGCCAACAGCGGTATCACGCTGCGGTGTCGCTAATGACTCGGCTGTATCCAACAAACCCTGAATCTGCTCCCGCCCGTGACGTACCAGATTTTGTGCAGTGGAGCGCGGCACACGCTCGCCTAGCTTGTCAAAGTGCGCCTGTGTCAGCACCTTGCTCAGATCATTGCCGTTGCTGTCCACCACCACACGTACAGTCGCGGCAGGCAGATAACGGGACACCTGCATCGCCTTAGGCGCTGCACAGTTGATGCGATAGATCGCTTCCAGCAGTAGCGTTCCCGGCTGCAATGGCGGCAGCTTCATGGTGCAGACCGCGGTATTACCGAAGTCACTGCCCAGAATCATCTCCATCACACCCTCAACCATCGGGTGTTCCCATGTCATGAAGTTCATATCTTCACGGGACAAAGCTTCCGAACGACGGTAAGTTGCCGTCATACCTTCATCCGGCAGACCAGGGAAATGCTCATTCAGCATGTGATCGGTTGGATGCAACACAATCGAATCCGGGCCATGTGGCTGCTGCTCAACACCAAACTGATCAAACACGTTCGCCATGTAATCACTCAATGCCAGACGATCACTGGTCTCTTCAACATCAGCAACCAGCTGCTCAGCTCGTGGCAGATCACAGGAGTTCAGTTCCAACAGACGGTCACGACCATCCTGTAAAGCCTGCATCACAGCATCCGTCTCGTGGCGAGTATCTTCCAGTAACTGCTCCAGCATCTCAGCTTCGCGGATGTTGTCGTCCATCTGTGCGTACAGTTCTGTCGCAAACTTCAGGAAGAGCTGCTGGCCAGCAGCACACGGGCGACTGAACAGATCCACACCTTCATCGTACCAACGCAGCAACGTTTCCTGTGCGCTGTCGGTGTAAAATGGTACGTGAATCTGTACGGTATTTTTCTGACCGATACGGTCGAGACGACCGATTCGCTGCTCCAGCAGATCCGGGTTCAGCGGCAGGTCAAACATCACCAAGTGATGCGCAAACTGGAAGTTACGACCTTCACTACCAATCTCGGAACAGATCAATACCTGTGCAGAGTCTTCATCATCGGCGAAATAGGCTGCCGCACGGTCACGGTTAATCAGACTGAGGCCTTCGTGGAATGCCGCACAACGCAGGCCAACCCGCAGTCGCAGGTGTTCTTCCAACGCAATGGCGGTATTTTTATTGGCGCAGATCAGCAGCGTTTTTTCGTAACGGTGCTCTTTCAGCCACTGCTCCAACCAGGACACACGTGGATCGTCCTGCAGCCACTGCTCACCCAGAATGCGCTCAGGGTGCAGCAAATGTTCGATGTTCTCACCGGCATCATGTTCAAGGTAAGCATCCGGGCTATCCAGCTCGTAGGTATGCAGTTCACGATCAGGGAAGCCGGCAACCGCTGCACGGGTATTACGGAACAACACGCGACCGGTACCATGACGGTCCAGCAACTTGGCAATACAGTCCTGAATCACTTCGTCCTGATCATCACCGTGCAACCCTGCCAACAACTTATCCACCGCTTCAGCGTTCAGATAATCAGCCAGCATCTGCTGCAAACCTTTATCCTCTTCCAGACGCTGAGCGACATCGTCTTCCTGCAGATGCTCCACCAGCGTGCTGACCTGACGGTAACCGCTTTCCTCTTCGCGGAACTCAGCCAGATCGTTATAACGATCCGGATCCAGCAAACGCAGACGGGCAAAGTGGCCTTCGAGCCCCAGCTGTTCTGGGGTTGCCGTGAGCAACAATACACCCGGAATCTGTTGTGCGAGCGCTTCAACCGCCAGATACAGGTGGCTTGCAGCTTCTTCGCTCCACCCCAGATGGTGAGCTTCGTCGACCACCAACAGATCCCATTTCGCTGCCATTGCCTGCGCATGACGATCAGGGTTATCACTCAGGAACGACTGACTGCACAGAATCAGCTGCGCATTTTCAAACGGGTTATCCACACCGGACATATCCATCGTGATGCAACGCATCTCATCCAGCACGGTAAAGCGCAGGTTAAAACGACGTAACATCTCTACCAGCCACTGATAGAGCAGGCTATCAGGCACGGTCACCAGAACGCGCTCCGCGCGACCCGTGATAATTTGCTGCAGAATGATCAGACCGGCTTCGATGGTTTTACCCAGACCCACCTCATCCGCCAGCAAAACACGCGGCGCGTAACGATTCGCAACCTGACTGGCGATATAAAACTGGTGTGGCAGGACCTGTACACGGGCCCCCAACAATCCTTTAACACTGGACTGCTCCAACCGATGCATCTGCTCCAACGTATCCAGTCGCAAACGATAGCGTTTCAGCTTATCGATCTGACCTGCAAACAATCGGTCCGTTGGTTTACTGAACTGTACAAAACTATCCAGTTCAGCTTCAGGAACGACCATGGTTTCCCCATCATCATCCTCCCCCACATAGAGCAGGCAACCGTTGTTTTCGTGCCGCTCTTCAACCGTCATGCTCTGACCGTTCTGAGTACGCACCTTTTCACCGATAGCGTAGGCAACACGGCTAATAGGCGCGTTATCCGCCGCATAGGTACGTTCTTCTTCGGAGGCAGGAAACACCAGTGTGACGCGACGTCCGTCAGTCTCTGTTACAAGACCCAGACCCAGTTCAGCTTCGGTATTGCTAACCCAACGCTGACCTAATGAATAAGGGGAGTTTGCCAAGGTATTTTGTTCCGTATCTGTCATATATAAACTGAGGGGTGGGGATGATAGGCGTTTCCCCCTCTCCTTACAAAAAATAGTTCGAATTACTCGGCATTTTTCTCCCTAAAACGATGATTTTGTATCATAATTTCCATGCAATCTGAGTAAGGTCAGTGTCGTCACTCAGGTTTCAGGGCATCCTATTTGCCAGGGAAGGAAAGACCAGTACGAATTAGTCGGATAAAATCCCGCGCGCACTGGACGCTACAACTGCTTCAGGGACAGCGCCGACCTGCCCTCTGCACATTCTTCCCCATACATATAAAAACGATAAAACACAGCCCGTGTTTGCCCGCATACGCTCTGCTTAGACTTATAGTGTAGACGTGTTGGCCAGCCCCGGGACTGCGTTGCACTTGGGCTATGACTGTGAAAAAACTCGACCACCTGCTGAGTCATCCACTACTGACAATCACTCTGTCCAGCACCTTGGCCTGTGCCACCCAATGCATGCATGACAACAGGCTGAGTTCGCTGCTGGTGGTCAGTGATGACGATGGACTACCGGAAGGCATCGTCACGGAGCGTGATATTCTGGACGCACTGGCAAAGGATGTGGGTAGCGACACCCCTATCAATGATGTCATGAGCAAACCGGTGATCTCAGCCCCCGCCAGCACCGAGTTCCGGGATGGCTATCATCGACTGGCATTTCACAACATTCGCCACCTATTGGTTACCCATGACGATGGCAAGCCTAAAGGGATTGTCAGCGAAAGCGATTTTCGTAACCACTTAAGCTCAAGCTTTATCTCTCGCCTGCGTGATATCCGCGGCCTGATGAGCAGCAGTGCGCTGACCGTGCCACAAACCAGCCTGTTACGCAGTGCCGTTCAGACTATGGCGACACATCGCTTCACCTGCGTGATCGCCACTGACGGTAACACCCCAAGTGGCATTCTTACCGAGTATGATGCGGTAAAGCTCTATAACAGCATGGAGGTAGACGCAAATACCCTGCTCAGCGAAGTCATGGTAAAGCCGGTCAGAACAATACCCGAACGCACCCCCGTTCCCACGGCCTTAGAAATCATGCAGCTGAACAATATTCGTCACCTAGTTGTGGTGGATGATAAGACTCAGGTGCTGGGTCTGGTGACAGAACATGACATCGTGCATCAGATTGAGATCGAGTTTGCGGGCGAGATGCGTAAACAACGCAAGCTCGATGAAACCGAACTCAAGCGCTATGAAAATAAACTCCATGCGATCTTTGATACCACCAATATTTTTCTAGCCTTGCTTGATCCACAGGGTTGTATTCTCGAGATTAATGCAGCAGCCCTGAAGATGAGTGGTTTCACCCGGGCAGACGTTTTAGTTAAACCGATCTGGGATACGATATGGCGGGGAGACGACGAATTACAAACACAACGACTGCATTCTGTTATTCGCGATACCGCCGCCGGAAAAACCTGCCGTATCGACACTCGCCATCTCGATGCCCGCAAGCAGCCCCGTTATTGCGATTGCCGCTTTCAGCCTATCCTCAATGAATTCAATCAGGTTGATTACATTCTGGTGGAGGGGTTGGATGTCACGGATCTTAAATACAGCCAGCAACAGCTCAAACATATGGCTTTTTACGATCCACTCACCAACCTGCCGAACCGAACGCTGCTGGCAGAGCGGATGCAGGCTGCGCTTAAGCAGTGCTATAAGACCGGCAAACTACTGGCGATCGGGTATCTGGATCTGGATCACTTTAAACCCGTCAATGACGAACTCGGCCATGACACCGGAGACCAGCTGCTGATCGAAGTCGCCAACCGCCTGCGACATGCCTCACGGGCACACGATACGATTGCGCGCTTAGGCGGTGATGAGTTTGTTCTGCTGCTTCCGGGGCAGGATAGCAGAGCTCAGGCCGAAGAAGCACTCAACCGAATCCTGCATCGCATTGCCGCACCTTACCGTCTGCGCGGCCATAAAATCTCGATCTCTGCGAGCCTTGGGGTCACGTTGTTCCCCGATGACAACAGCGATCCGGATATGCTGTTACGTCATGCAGATCAGGCAATGTACAAAGCTAAGCAGCTGGGGCGCAATTGCTATTACTTATTTGATAGTGAAGAAAGCAGCGCACAGGATCTTCGTCAGCGACTGGTTCAGCAGGTATTTCGGAGCTTATATCAGGACGAGTTTGAGCTGTTCTATCAACCCAAAGTGAATATGAAAACCGGCCAGGTATTAGGGGCCGAAGCACTGATTCGCTGGCATCA
>NZ_JBFGYC010000019.1:0-18908 GCF_041587635.1 Pontibacterium sp.
ACCCGATGTAACACCCGTAGATTGTGATGCCAGTCGACCGTGCTATCCGCCATCCCCTGGATACAGGTTACCGCGCTATCATGCGGTTCAGCGGATTCTATATAGTCCGCCCAGCTCTGCATGGCCGCGATCCAGCTTAAAGGGATATCCCCATGCTGCATCGGGTCACTCTGGCGCAGAAAGCGCATAAACGCCGCGTCGTGCGAGTTTGCCGTGTACCGCCGAGGCACCTGTTTCAGGAAGTGTTTCACCAGATGGAACTGGCGACGAATTGCGCGCCACAAGGCAGGCCTGACCAAAGGAGCCAATAGGATACGATGCCGAATAGATGGCCCGTCATTCTCCCCAATCAACCATTCATGTGCACCGATCACAGCGGCCCCTGTACTCTGTCCAGTGAGCAGTAACGGGCGCTCCGAGACCTCTATTCGCGCCAACACCTGCTGTAACTGCCGGGCATATACATCAAAGTTATCCACCGCCAGCGGTTCACCGCCTGACAGGCCATGTCCCGCCAAATCATAGAGACACACTTCAACATTCAAGCCCAGAAGATGCTCAATCAGATGCCCATATAAGCCCATGTGATCCATATATCCATGTGATACAACTACTGTGGCCCGGCACCTGTCTTTAGGCGTGAAGCGTTGTACCGCAAACTGCAGCTCCGGCAGATCCATCAGACCGATCTGATAATGATGACAGGCCGCGATCTCCGCCAATTGATATTGCCGGAGATAGGCCTTTAACACGTCATCGGGTTGGGCAATATCTGTCGCGGACTGCCACCGTGGTAACTGGCCGATTAATTGATCCCTGCTGAACGTCATAACAATTCCCTGACTTGCACCACATCCGTTAAGTCTAGCTCAGCGATTCCCAGGCATCTTTTCAGCATTAGGAAAAGCACGTATTTTTAAGCGTGACCGTACCGTTTCGTATACTTAACCTTAAGGAAGTCAGATCCATGTCAGAAATTCATGGTAAGAAAATCTACACTTGCTCTATTCCGGTTCGTTGGGGCGATATGGACGCCTACGGACATGTAAACAATGCGCTGTATATGCGTTACCTGGAAGAGGCCCGCGTCCAATTATTAGCGGAGCTGGGGGCAACAATGGATGGCAACGGCGTAGACCCGGTGGTCATTAATGTCGGCTGCACCTTCCTGAAACCGGTGACTTATCCCGACACGCTGCGAATTGATTGCTATGTAGCGGATCCCGGGCGCTCCAGCTTTATGACCTACTACCGCCTGTTTTCTGAGAATGACCTGGAAACACCGGTCAGCGAAGGCTACTCCAAGGTCGTATGGATGGATCATACAACCGGCCGCTCTGTACCGCTGCCGGATAACATCCGTATGCATCTGGACTGAGCTAACAACCCCGCCAGCACTAGGCCTCCAGCCAACTGCGACTATGAGTGAATCTTTCTCATACTTTAGGCTGGAAAGGGGCGACAGATCGCCGTTTTTTCGCTACTGTTGCAATGCACAATGCTCACTGAGCAAAATATATACACATAATACAGTTCTCGGCTGCCTCGCTCCGGAACTGATACATTTACAACTGGGGCAATAAATTATGAGTCAAAGGGTACAGACCGGCGGCCTGCAGGTTGCTGAGGATCTATACAATTTCATCAATAACGAAGCGTTGCCACAGACCGGTGTAGAAGCCGATCAGTACTGGGCTGCATTTGACGCTATCGTGCACGAGCTGGCACCGCGCAACCGCGAACTGCTGGCAAAACGTGACGCGATTCAGGCGCAGATTGACAGCTGGCACAAGGAACGCCAGGGCCAGGCATTCGATCTGGACGCTTACAAAGCGTTCCTGACCGACATTAACTACCTGCTGCCAGAAGGCGAAGACTTCAGCGCTGAAACCAGCAATGTTGACCCGGAAATGGCCACCATGGCCGGTCCGCAGCTGGTTGTTCCAGTCATGAATGCACGCTTCGCACTGAATGCCGCGAACGCACGTTGGGGCAGCCTTTACGATGCCCTGTATGGCACTGATGCGGTCTCAGAAGAAGGCGGCGCAGAAAAAACCGGCGGTTACAATCCAGCCCGTGGTGCCAAAGTTATCGAATTCGCACGTAACTTCCTGAACGAAGCCGCTCCGCTGGCAACCGGTTCCCACAAGGATTCCGCCGGTTACAGCATCAATGCAGGCGCGTTGGTTGTTGCGATGCGCGATGGCAGCGAAACAACACTGGCAGATGCCGCGCAGCTGGTCGGTTACACCGGCAACGAAGCAGCACCTGAGTCGATCCTGTTCGTCAACAACGGTCTGCATTTCGAACTGCAGATCGACCGTGACAGCCTGATCGGTAAAGATGATGCGGCGGGCGTTAAAGATATCCAGATGGAATCTGCGCTGACCACGATCATGGATTGCGAAGACTCTGTCGCAGCAGTCGATGCCGCTGATAAGATTCTGGCTTACCGTAACTGGTTGGGCCTGATGAAAGGTACGCTGAGCGAAGAAGTCTCCAAAGGTGGCAAAACCTTCACCCGTACTGTAAACGCTGACCGCACCTTCACCGGTCTAGACGGTTCTGATGTGAACCTGAAGGGCCGCAGTCTGATGTTCGTACGTAACGTGGGTCATCTGATGACCAATGGCGCGATCATCGACAAAGACGGCAACGAAGTACCTGAAGGCATCATGGATGCGATGGTCACTACGCTGATCTCTGTCCACGATATCAAGGGCAACGGTAAATACAGCAACACCACGACCGGTTCCGTGTATATCGTTAAGCCGAAAATGCACGGTCCTGAAGAAGTTGCGTTTGCGAACGAACTGTTTGGCCGTGTAGAAAGCGCACTGGGTCTGTCTCCGTTCACCCTGAAAATGGGCATCATGGACGAAGAACGTCGTACAACCGTAAACCTGAAAGAGTGTATCCGCGCAGCGAAAGAGCGTGTGGTATTCATCAACACAGGTTTCCTTGACCGTACCGGTGACGAGATCCACACCTCCATGGAAGCAGGCCCAATGATCCGCAAAGGCGACATGAAAGCCTCTGCATGGATCGGCGCTTACGAAAACTGGAACATGGACAACGGTCTCGCATGTGGTCTGAGCGGTCGCGCACAGATCGGTAAAGGCATGTGGCCAATCCCTGATCAGATGGCTAACATGCTGGAAGCGAAGATCGGTCACCCAATGTCCGGTGCAAATACCGCATGGGTTCCATCTCCAACGGCAGCTACCCTGCACGCGTTGCACTACCACAAGGTAGACGTTTTCGCCCGTCAGGAAGAGATCAAGTCTCGCGGTCGTGCGGATCTGGATGCAATTCTGACCGTTCCGGTTGAGCCAAACCCAAGCTGGTCTGCTGAAGAGATTCAGAACGAGCTGGACAACAACGCTCAGGGTATCCTGGGTTACGTTGTACGCTGGGTTGACTCCGGTGTCGGTTGTTCCAAAGTGCCTGATATCAACGATGTGGGCCTGATGGAAGACCGTGCAACACTGCGTATCTCCAGCCAGCACATTGCTAACTGGTTGCACCACGGTATCTGTTCTGAAGAGCAGGTGATGGAAACCATGAAGCGCATGGCAGCCGTTGTAGATCGCCAGAACGAAAGCGATCCTCTATATCGCGCTATGGCGGCAGACTTTGATAACAGCATTGCGTTCGCAGCAGCGTGCGAGCTGGTGTTTGAAGGTTGTGCTCAGCCAAACGGTTATACCGAGCCGGTTCTGCACCGTCGTCGCCTGGAAGCTAAAGCCAAGTTTGGCGCATAAGCGTTCAGTCCTGAAAAAAACCGCGCCCCGGCGCGGTTTTTTATGCCCCTCACAGGCCTCTAACCAATTCAGATATCCGGCTGAGCTATGCTTGAAAGTACATCTAGCGTATTAAAGCAACTATGCTCAGCACACCGGAAAGCCTTTCAGAGTTATTAAACATACTGAATGAAGCCACCGAGAAGGAACAGTTTCATCACCTTCCTCAAGGCACGCATCTGTATCACTGCGGCATCTATAGCAATGCCGCCAGTATCTGGTGTGCCAACCGTTCACTGCTGGCAGAACAACCCGGCCGCTTTGAGATCACCGCCTCAGTCGCCGAAGAACTTCTGCTCATCACCCTCGACGACAGCCAGTGGCGAGAATGGCGTCATCAGGTAGAACTGGACAACTGCAGCACCCTCCCCGCGCTGGAACAGCTCTGTCAGTTACTCAAAACCAGTGATATTCAGCTACCTGAGTCGCTGCATGGCCTTGAGTGGCAATCAGCCGACAGAACGGACAACCGTGCATATCTGCTGTTATTCCACCCCCTTCGCAGTCTGCAACTGTTCGATATACATGACAGGCAATCCTGACAGCATCGCAACAACCTTATATGATGATCCCTATGACGATTGAACCCAGCAGTGCAGCACTGGCCCGTTTTATTCAGGACCATCCGCGTCTTTTCATCCTGACCGGCGCGGGGATCAGTACCGACTCAGGGATTCCGGATTACCGGGATAAAGACGGTAACTGGAAGCGGAAACAACCTGTGCAACACAAAGATTTCATGGACAATTTACATGTACGTCAGCGTTACTGGGCACGCAGTCTGATAGGCTGGCCTGTGATTCGTGATGCACAACCCGGTTCTGCGCATCATGCACTGGTCAAGCTGGAGCAGCTGGGCCACATTCACCAGATCGTGACCCAAAATGTTGATCGCTTACATCAACACGCCGGAAGCCAACAGGTGATTGACCTGCACGGCCGCTCCGATCAAGTGCGCTGTATGCAGTGCGACCAACTCTACCCACGTACCGAGATCCACCAACAATCCGCCAGCAGCAACCCCTCTTTCGCTCAATATACGGCAACCGCAGCCCCCGACGGCGATGCCGATCTGGAGGGTGTGGAGTTCAGTTTATTTCGGGTACCGGAATGCCAGCAATGCGGCGGTATTCTCAAGCCGGATGTTGTTTTCTTTGGCGACAATGTGCCTAAAACCCGCGTACATAAGGCACTGGATAAACTGCAACAGTCCGATGCGCTACTGGTCATCGGTTCCTCGTTGATGGTCTATTCAGGCTTTCGTTTTTGCCGCCGTGCTCACGAATGGGATATCCCTATTTGTACCCTCAACCGGGGAAAAACCCGCGCCGACGAATTACTGAACCTGAAACTGGATCAACCCATAACCCCCACGCTAAACACCTGTCTCAACTTGTTATAGAGCGCGCAGATTTCAGTTCTGCCCCATATCTGAAATGAGCAGGACACTATACCGTTTGACGCGCATCGACCCGTATTATCCACTGGATATGTTATAGCGCTGCAGAGGATTGTTGATCCATCCACCTCTGTGGCAGAAATTGCCTCTCTAAGTCTGTTCAATAACTATACAAATACAATCATTGTCGACTACCCTAGTGACTGACAGTTGTTCGAAGCACTGCTTTGGCTGAGACATAAAGTGCTTCTTCTGACCAACGCATACTAGGGAAAGTGTATGGCAGGCTCGGATCACAAGGGAACGCTCAAATTATTATTAGTACCGGCTATTATCAGCTTTGTGATCACTGCTGCGGTCACCACCGCGCTTTATACCTACGATCTGGAAAACCGCAAAGAACTGAAACGGACCGAACTCGCACAAAAAGCGATCACCTTGAGTGAACATCTCGATCAGAGTTTCACGGATGTTAACTTCGCCCTAATCGAAAGCGCCCAACAACCGATCAACTGCTCTCCACAACTCTTTCGCTTCGCCTATGAGCAACTGATGACCCTTCCTCAGATTGCTGAGTTGCGTTATACCGATGCTCAGGGCAATGTGAACTGCAACAGCTGGCAGCACTATGATCCCCCCCTCGAGATCCATACTCCAAACAAACACAAAGGCCTGAACTTCTCCGGACCTCTGTTGATTGACGACCACCCGGGACCCGGCTTTCAGCTATTTCGAGACCACCCTCAAGGGGGCAAGGTACAAGCGATCATCCGCAAAGCCTGGCTTAAAAATCAGGTGAAATTTTTCCATAATCCGCTGGGATATATGTCAATTATCGACAGTGACAGCGGCGTGCCCATTGTGCTGAATGGACGATATTCCCTGCCTGTGGATATTCAAGAGGCCCTCTTCCCGGTGAATATTGCCGTGGGTCACGAAGGTCTGCTGGACAACAGGAGTGAGCACTATACATTCATACAGCCTCTTCTGACGCAACCCCAGCTCAGCGTGATCATCAGTCAGGATCTGGACAGCCTCTACCTTGGAATTTTCGGTCTCAATACATCGTGGATCAGCACGGCCAGTGCCGCTTTCGCGCTGATCCTATTGGTCAGCTATCGCATCCAACGTCGGCTGGCGGACCCGATCCGACAGATCAAATCAGCCACCCAGAGAAACGAGTTTTTTAATCTTTATCAGCCACTGGTCTGTTCAAAAACCCAACAAATTGTAGGCTGTGAAGTCCTGATGCGCTGGCGGCATCCATTTAAAGGCGTGCTGCCACCCATGACCTTTATCCCTCTGGCCGAGCAATCGGGGCTTATTAAACAGATGACACTGCGTCAGATTGATCAGGCGATCAGAGAACTGGCACCGGTGCTGCAACAACATCCCCACTTCAAAGTCAGCATCAATATCTGTGCCACTCATATGCTAGACAACTCCGTCGTCAGTGCCATCGTCGAGCGGGCAACGTTCTTACCGGGCATGGTCCTGGAGATCACCGAGCATCAGGTAGTCGAGCATTGCTCTCAACAGATTCAGCAGGCACTCCATCAGTTCAAGCAGGCCGGTATTAAGATCGCCATGGATGACTTTGGCACAGGTTACTGCGGGCTGACCTACTTGAGCACATTGCCCATTGATATTCTGAAAGCCGATCGCAGCTTTGTGGCGGCGCTGGGTACCGATTCGATCAACGCGGACGTGCTCACCACCATCTTCGAACTGACCCAAAAGCTGGGTATGAGCGCTATTGCGGAAGGGGTAGAGAAACAAGAACAAGCCGATATGCTACGTCAGATGGGGTTCCATATGCAGCAGGGTTGGCTGCACGGTTATCCCATGTCTGCACCTGACTTTAATCACACATTCCTTGATGGAAGCGCCCATCAACATGTGCGCGATCCACTGGCAGAAAACGTACTCCTTCCCATTTGAGGCCATCCATTTAACAGCCCATCATCGTTCTTCACTCTGAGACGCATTGCCAATAATTGGAGACGGAACGTCAAATGCCCCCTCTCTCGTTGCTAAGGTAATCCTTACACCTCATGACTCCAACGCCTCCTCCGCTAATTGGAACTGTGTGCCCAGACAACTGATCGTCGGATTTTTCATGCAAATAATCAGCATTGATACTCCAATGCAAGGCGTGTTTTTTTACTTTTGTATCAAGAAAGGAAATGACTTTCAGGCGTAACTGACAGACACAAAAAAGGGCGAAATCTGCAAAGAAATCGCCCTTTTAAATTTAATCGCTGGGATCAGACTACTTTAGGATCCATCTCACCGCTCTCGTAACGAGAAGCCATGTTCTCCAGAGAGATCGGAGTGATCTTGGATGCATTACCTTCAGTACCAAACGCTTCGTAACGCGCGATACAGATCTCGCTCATCGCATCGATCGTTTTCTTCAGGTATTTACGTGGATCAAATTCAGCTGGGTTTTCCGCCATGAAGCGGCGAACTGCACCGGTTGATGCCAGACGCAGATCAGTATCAATGTTGACCTTACGTACACCGTGCTTGATACCTTCAACGATCTGCTCAACTGGCACACCGTAAGTTTCAGGAATCTCGCCGCCAAATTCGTTGATCACGGCCAGCCACTCCTGAGGTACGGAAGAGGAGCCGTGCATCACCAGATGCGTATCTGGGATACGCTCGTGGATCTCTTTGATGCGGTTGATCGCCAGAATGTCACCGGTTGGTGGACGGGTGAACTTGTAAGCACCGTGAGACGTACCGCAAGCAATCGCCAGCGCATCAACACCGGTAGATTTAACAAAGTCAGCCGCTTCGTTCGGATCGGTCAGCAGCTGATCTTCAGACAGGATACCTTCAGCACCCACGCCATCTTCTTCACCTGCCTGTCCTGTTTCCAGAGAACCCAGTACACCCAGCTCACCCTCGACAGAAACACCACACGCATGTGCCATTTCAACGGTGCGACGGGTCACTTCAACGTTGTACTCATAAGAAGAAGGAGTCTTGCCATCTTCCAGCAAGGATCCGTCCATCATTACAGAGGAGAAACCCATTGCGATGGAGCGCTGGTTGATTGCCGGAGATGTACCGTGGTCCTGATGCATGCAAACCGGGATATGCGGGAACTCGGCAATCGCAGCCAGAATCATGTGACGCAGGAAGTTTGAACCTGCGTATTTACGTGCACCGGCAGAAGCCTGAACAATAACCGGAGAGTTGGTCTTGTCCGCGGCTTCC
This sequence comes from Pontibacterium sp., assembly GCF_041587635.1. Classification (NCBI taxonomy): domain Bacteria; kingdom Pseudomonadati; phylum Pseudomonadota; class Gammaproteobacteria; order Oceanospirillales; family Oceanospirillaceae; genus Pontibacterium; species Pontibacterium sp. The sequence goes on from NZ_JBFGYC010000019.1 coordinate 8,431, forward strand.
ATGATAGCGCGCATCTGTTCTACGTTGTTTACGTTAAATGCTGGAATGCCATAGCCATTTTCGGCTGCGTGGTCCAGCAGCTGACGCATAGAGATCAAAGCCATTTTTTGAACCTCAAAAATTCTGATAACTGTTGTTATATCACCCGTGTTTGACAGGGGCATGACCTGCACGCCCCGCCCATCGGATGAGCAACGGATTTACTGAGCTGCGCGCTCTTCCAATACTGCCACTGCCGGCAGGACTTTACCTTCCACGAATTCGAGGAAAGCACCACCACCGGTAGAGATGTAGGATACCTGCTCAGCGATATCGTATTTATCCACAGCCGCCAGCGTATCACCGCCACCTGCAATGGAGAAACCTTTGTTGTCCGCAATGGCCATAGACAGTGTCTTGGTGCCTTCACCGAACTGGTCAAACTCGAACACGCCAACCGGGCCGTTCCAGATAATGGTACCCGCGTCTTTCAGCATCTCTGCCAGTACTTTGGCGGATTCAGGGCCGATATCCAGAATCATGTCGTCTTCAGCCACGTCATCCGCAGACTTGATCACCGCTTCTGCATCTTCAGCAAACTCTTTAGCCACAACCACATCGGTAGGCACCGGCACGTTTACTTTTTCCATCAGCGCTTTTGCCTGTGGAATCAGATCGGCTTCATACAGTGACTTACCCACCGGCTTACCGGCTGCCGCGAGGAAAGTGTTCGCGATACCGCCACCAACAATCAGCTGGTCGACTTTGTCAGACAGCGATTCCAGTACAGTCAGTTTGGTCGACACTTTTGAGCCACCGACAATTGCCGTCAGCGGCGTAGCCGGCGTTTCCAGTGCTTGCGCCAGAGCTTCCAGTTCACCAGCCAGCAACGGGCCAGCACAGGCAACCGGAGCAAACTGTGCAACGCCGTGAGTGGACGCCTGAGCACGGTGAGCCGTACCAAACGCATCCATCACGTAGACATCACAAAGCTCTGCCATCTGTTTTGACAGCGCTTCGTTGTTTTTCTTCTCACCAGCGTTAAAGCGGACGTTTTCCAGCAAGACCAGCTCACCTTCAGCCACTTCGAAGCCACCGTCCAGCCAGTCTTTTACCAGCGGCACTGGGCGCTCCAGCAGGTTGGAGATGTAGTCAGCAACCGGCGCCAGAGAGAATTTCTCTTCGTATTCGCCTTCTGTTGGACGGCCCAGGTGGGACATCACCATCACTTTTGCACCCGCTTTCAATGCCAGCTCAATGGTTGGCAGAGATGCGCGGATACGGGCATCAGAGGTTACCTGGCCATCCTTGACAGGGACATTGAGGTCTTCACGGATCAGAACGCGTTTGCCGCTCAGATCCAGATCAGTCATCTTCAGTACGCTCATTGACGTGTCCTAACTCTTTCTAAAATGAAAAGTAATTGAAATTAGCTTTTTAGCTGCAACCAGTGCCGACCCACATCGAGCATCCGATTGGCAAAGCCCCATTCGTTATCAAACCAGCACAGCATTTTGACCAGCGTTCCACCGGAGACCCGGGTTTGGGTTCCATCCACAACGCCAGAACGTGGATCACGATTGAAGTCTACCGAAGCATGAGGCTCCTCGGTATAGCCCAATAGTCCGTTCAGCTCGGAGTACGCTGCCAGCTTAAAGATCGCGTTGACCTGATCACGGTCGGTGGGCTGTTTCAGGTTCAGCGACAGATCCATCACCGACACATTAATAGTCGGTACACGCAGGTGCAGGCATTCAAAGCGCTGTGCCAGATTGGGCAACAGGCGATCAATACCTCGGTTCAATCCTGTATCGACCGGAATAATCGAGTGCAACGCACTGCGGGTCAGACGCAGATCGGTTTGGTGATAACTGTCGATGACCGGTTGGTCGTTCATCGCTGAATGAATCGTCGTGGTGACACCATTTTCGATGCCGAAGGCCTTGTCCAGCAGATCCAGTACAGGCACGACACAGTTGGTCGTACAGGACGCGGCAGAAACTACCGTATGCTCGGCCTTTAACAACTGCTCGTTCAGGCCATAAACAATGGTGGAATCTACTTCATCGGTCGCGGGCTGTGAAAACAGCAAGCGCTTTGCACCTGCTTTCAGATGTTCTTCAGCCGCAGCACGGGACTTAAACGCGCCGGAACATTCCAACACCAGGTCAATACCCAGTTCTGCCCAAGGTAACTGAGTCGCATCCGCCTCGTTCAGAACCAGAATCTGATCACCGTTGACCTTCAGATGTTTCCCATCATGATCAACGCCCACAGGAAAACGTCCATGGGTAGTGTCGTAACGGGTCAGATAGGTAACGGTATCAATGTCAGACAATTCATTGATTGCCACAACTTCCAGCGTATCGCGATAACCATTCTCATAGATGGCACGCAACACACACTGGCCGATACGGCCGTAACCATTAATAGCGACGCGATAGGTCATCGATAGGGCTCAAGACAGCAGAGGCAGCCCGAAAGCTGCCTCTTTTTCTTACAGATCAGAGCAGAGACTTAACAGTCTCAACTACGTTTTCGGTGGTGAAACCGAAGTGTTTAAACAGCTCGCCCGCCGGTGCAGACTCAACAAACGTGGTCATACCCAAGATCTTGCCGTTCAGGCCAACATACTTGTACCAGAAGTCAGCCTGCAGTGCTTCAACCGCCACACGCGCAGTCACAGAAGCTGGCAACACAGATTCGCGGTAAGCCGCATCCTGTTTATCAAACAGGTTGGTTTCAGGCATAGATACTACACGTACCTGCTTACCTTCAGCGGCCAACGCTTCAGCCGCGTCCATTGCCAGACCGACTTCAGAACCGGTCGCGATCAGAATTGCTTCTGGTTCACCGTCGGTATCACGCAGAATGTAGCCGCCACGAGCGATGTCGGAGATCTGAGCATCAGTACGCGCCTGGTGAGGCAGGTTCTGACGGGAGAAAACCAGCGCAGAAGGACCGTCGGTACGTTCCAGTGCAGCTTTCCATGCAACAGCGGATTCAACCGCATCACATGGGCGCCAGCAGCTCATGTTTGGTGTGTGACGCAGGTTGGCAACCTGTTCGATCGGCTGATGCGTCGGACCGTCTTCGCCCAGACCGATAGAGTCGTGAGTGTAAACGTGGATCGCACGCTGTTTCATCAGAGCCGCCATACGCAGAGCGTTACGCGCATACTCCATGAAGACCAGGAAGGTTGCGCCGTACGGGATGAAACCACCGTGCAGTGCAATACCGTTCATCATTGCAGACATACCAAATTCACGTACGCCGTAGAACAGGTAGTTGCCGGAGGCATCGTTTTTCTCAACACCTTTGGCACCGGACCACAACGTCAGGTTAGAACCTGCCAGGTCAGCAGAGCCACCCAACAGTTCTGGCAACAACGGGCCATAGGCATTCAGGGAGTTCTGCGAGGCTTTACGGGATGCGATGGTGTCACCTTTCGCAGCCACATCAGCAATATATGCATCCGCTTTCTCAGAGAAGTCAGCAGGCAGATCGCCACTCAGACGACGCAGCAGATCCGCAGCCAGTTCCGGATACGCATTGCTGTAGGCAGCCAGACGCTCATTCCACTCGTTTTCAGCGTGCGAACCCGCTTCTGCAGCATTCCAGTCTGCGTAAATCTCTTCCGGTACTTCGAAGGCATCGTGTTCCCAGCCCAGACGTTCGCGAGTCAGTTTGATCTCGTCGTCACCCAGTGGCGCACCGTGGCAATCTTCTTTGCCTTCTTTATTAGGGGAACCAAAACCGATGATGGTTTTACAGCAGATCAGCGTTGGCTGTTCTGTGTTAGCTTTTGCCTGTTCGATCGCCGCACGGATCTGATCCGGATCGTGACCGTCAACACCCGGAATCACCTGCCAGCCGTAAGATTCGAAACGCTTCACGTTATCGTCGGTGTACCAGCCTTCCACTTCACCGTCGATGGAGATGCCGTTGTCATCCCAGAACGCGACCAGCTTACCCAGACCCAGCGTACCCGCCAGAGAGCAAGCTTCATGGGAGATACCCTCCATCATGCAGCCATCGCCCAGGAAGGTGTAAGTGTGGTGGTCGATGATGTCGTGACCTTCACGGTTAAACTGCGCAGCCAGAATCTTCTCCGCCGCCGCCATACCAATGGCGTTGCTGATACCCTGTCCCAATGGACCGGTTGTCGTTTCAACACCCGGGCAGTAACCGTACTCAGGGTGACCTGCAGTTTTCGCGTGCAGCTGACGGAAGTTTTTCAGGTCATCGATAGATACGTCATAGCCGCTCAGGTGCAGCAGAGAGTAAATCAGCATGGAACCGTGACCGTTAGACAGCACGAAACGGTCGCGATCAAACCACATTGGGTTAGTCGGGTTGTGTTTCAGAAAATCATTCCAGAGCACCTCGGCGATATCCGCCATGCCCATTGGGGCACCCGGGTGACCGGATTTAGCTTTCTGAACCGCGTCCATGCTCAACGCACGAATTGCGTTGGCCAGTTCTCTGCGAGAGGACATTCAATCTGCTCCTGGGGGGTTGAACCCATTAAATTACGGAAGGATAAGATCCAAAATTTTTGAAGGCGTAATTTTCTCGCAGATAGGTACTCGCTTCAAATAAGAAATCGCTGTTTTCGCAAAAAATGAGTCAATTTCATATAGAAGTATGAAAAATTCATGAAAAACCGTGGTGTAAATCATGCAATTGTTCAGATAGATGGATAAAATGTGCTCCAAATTACCGTTCAATCGAGTTTGCCACCTTCTCAAAAAGGTCCCAGCAACTCAGATTTACCCCCTAAATTGATGAGGATACTTAGCTGAAATGAGCGAATACGGCTTATTCACTTCCGAATCCGTGTCCGAAGGTCATCCGGATAAGATTGCGGATCAGATCTCTGATGCAGTGCTTGATGCGATCATCGCTGAAGACAAATATGCACGCGTTGCCTGCGAAACGATGGTTAAAACCGGTGTAGCAATCATCTCCGGTGAGATCAGCACGTCTGCGTGGATTGATCTGGAAGATCTGGCACGTAAAGTGATCTGCGACATCGGTTACACCTCCTCTGACGTTGGTTACGACGGTGAAACCTGTGGCGTGATCAACATCATCGGCAAACAGTCTGTGGATATCGCACAGGGTGTTGACCGCTCACGTCCTGAAGATCAGGGTGCGGGCGATCAGGGCCTGATGTTTGGCTACGCTTCCAACGACACTGACGTGTTGATGCCAGCACCAATCTGCTACGCCCACCGTTTGGTTGAGCGTCAGGCAGAAGCGCGTAAGTCAGGCTTGTTGCCTTGGTTGCGTCCGGATGCTAAATCTCAGCTGACCTTCCGTTACGAAAACGGCAAACCGGTTGGCATCGATGCGGTTGTACTGTCTACACAGCACGACCCGGATGTAAAACTGAGCGACCTGCGTGAAGCGATGATGGAACTGGTCATCAAACACACGCTGCCTGCTGAATGGATCAACAATGAGACCCAGTTCCATATCAACCCAACCGGTAACTTTGTTATTGGTGGCCCCGTGGGTGACTGTGGTCTGACGGGTCGTAAGATCATCGTAGATACCTACGGCGGTATGGCACGTCACGGCGGCGGTGCTTTCTCCGGTAAAGACCCATCCAAGGTAGACCGTTCTGCGGCATATGCCGGTCGTTACGTGGCGAAAAACGTTGTTGCGGCCGGTCTGGCAGACCGTTGTGAGATTCAGGTGTCCTACGCCATTGGTGTAGCGGAACCAACCTCCGTGTCCATCAACACCTTTGGTACGGGCAAGATCTCTGACGATAAGATCATCCAGCTGGTGCGCGAGCACTTTGATCTGCGTCCATACGCAATCACTAAGATGCTGGATCTGCTGCACCCAATGTACAAAGCAACAGCGGCCTACGGTCACTTTGGTCGCGACCCTTACGAAATGACGGTGGGTGACGATACCTTTACCGCTTTCACATGGGAACGCACCGACAAAGCAGACGAGTTACGCGCAGCAGCAGGCCTGTAATCGGCTTGCTGTTCAGGAAAAGCACCTTCGGGTGCTTTTTTTTCGTCTAAAATCCTTAAGAATTTGACACTTAGCTCGCTAACCTATAGAAATCAATAAACCAAATTTTACTCTGGCTGACTATGCGTCTTAGCGATATCAAGATTCACCGCAAACTATTCCTGCTGGTGCTCATATTAGTCTGTGGCACATTGATTACCGCCAGCCTTGCGTATCGTTTCAATCAGCAAGATATTCTCGATAACCGTAAAGCGCGCGTACAGAGTGTCGTACAAGCCGGTCGCAGCCAGATTATGGCGCTCGATGAGCACCTAAAGAACGGGTCCGTCTCCCAGCAGCAGTTTGATCGTCAACTGCAAGAACTGATCAACGCCACCCGCTTTTCCGGCAACGAATACCTCTATCTGCACAATCTACAAGGCATCACTGTCGCACATCCCGTCGCCCCGGATCTGATTGGAAAAAGTCAGCTTGATCTACAAGATGAACAGGGAAAGTATATCGTCCGCGATATGATTACAGGCGTAAAAGAAGACGGGGCCGTTTTCTGGGAGTTTTTGTGGCCTAAACCTGAAGGCGGTCCGGCGATCCCTAAACTGGGATACGCTGAACTTATCCCCGGTACAGGTCTTATATTAGGATCGGGTATCTATCTGGATGACCTGAAACCGATCTACCAGTCTCGCGCCTATACCTACATGAGCATCACCTTACTGGTGCTGTTTATAGCGCTGATCGCCAGTTACCTGATAGCCCGCAATATCACATCTCCCGTAGTACAGTTAGCTTCACAGATGAATGCACTGGCTAAAGGTGAGGTTGATCTGCATGAAGTCGAAGACTGCGGACGACGAGACGAAGTTGGAGACATCGCCTGCGCCGTGCAGGCGTTCCGTGATCATCTACTGGAAAACAAACGTCTGCGTCAGGTTCAGGAGCAAGTGGTTTTCCTCGAGACGTTTGACCCCATTACGCGACTGCATAACCGTCAGGCACTGGGCGAAGCGATTAACAAAGAGATTGCTCGCCATGATCGCGATCAGAAGCAACTGGCGGTCGTGGTTATTCGTCTCGATCTGTTGCACGAAATAACGATCGAAATGGGCAGCGAGAGACGCGATCAGGTACTGGTCGAACTGGCTTCACGGATTCATGATCAGCTTCACGCAGATGATATTCTTGCCCGGTTGTCGGAACATACATTTGGCCTGCTATTGCCCAATATTGAAGATCGTCCTTCGCTGGTCGGTACCTGTCGCCATCTGCTCGATACTATTGCTCAACCCATTCCGCTGGATACAAACCATATTCAGCTGGCTGGCCGCCTGGGTATCAGCGTATTCCCGGACGATGGCGGTTATGACTTCCAACTGATTGGACGCGCAGAGTCCACGGTCAATCTGGCGAAGAAACAAGAGCGCGATCTTATGTTCTATGATCCACGCGCATTGAACGAGACAGATCACAGTATTGAGCTTTGGCAGGAGATGCAGAAAGCGCTGGACGCGGATCATTTTTATCTGGTGTTCCAGCCGCTGTTTGATCTGAAGGACAACGCACTGATCTCCGCAGAGGTGCTTATCCGCTGGGAACATCCGGAAAAAGGGTTTATCTCACCGGCCCAGTTTATTCCACTGGCAGAGCAAAGCGGCCTGATTTCTCGTTTGGATGCTTGGGTACTGGAAGCCGCCGCAAAACAGATTCGTAACTGGCTCGACCGTCAACTGACACCGCCCCGTATTGCGGTTAACTTGTCGGGCATCAGCTTCCTGCGTCCGGACTTTATAGAAACCCTGACGCGTATATTTGGTAAGTACAATGTCTCACTGGATCACCTCGAACTCGAGCTGACTGAGGGTGTACTGATCGATGACCTGGACCGGATCAGCAATCAGCTCAACAGCATCCGCGCCACCGGAGTCAGCATCTCTATTGATGACTTTGGTACAGGTTATTCCTCCCTTAGCCGCATCAAAAATCTGGCCATCGACAACATCAAAATCGATCGTTCCTTTATCGACGACCTCGACACCTGCCAGCAAGACCTGAAAATTGTCGAGGCGATCATTCTGATGGCACAAGGCCTGAACCTGAGCGTGATCGCGGAAGGTGTGGAAACCCAGGAACAACTAAGCATTCTGCGTCAGCAGGGCTGCGATACGGTACAAGGATTCTTCCTCAGCCGCCCCTTAAAAGCCGAACCCTTTGAAGAGTTGCTGGAACAGGACCTGGTCATCGAAGTCGACTAGACCTGCCCAATCACTTGCGAGAGATTTATGCGCATTCCCCGTTTTTATGACCCCCAATCACTGCAGATGGATCAGCTCGTTGAGCTGAATGATGCGGTGGTACAACATGTCTGTCGTGCATTGCGCATGCGTGTCGGTGATGAACTCATTCTGTTTAACGGCGACGGTTTAGAATATAAAGCACAACTGGAAACGGTCGAAAAACGCCGCGCCAGTGCCCGCATCATCCAGCAGGATGATCGTCGCATTGAATCCCCGCTGGATATCCGTATTGGCCAGAGTTTATCCCGTGGCGAACGTATGGACTATGCCGTACAAAAAGCCACCGAGATGGGTATGCAGCAGATGTTCCCGCTATTTTCAGAGCGCTGTGAAGTAAAGCTCAGCACTGATCGGCAGGACAAACGTATCCGTCACTGGCAGCAAGTCGCCATTAGCGCCTGTGAACAAAGTGGCCGTTGCAAGGTCCCAACGATCAGTGCCCCCCAAACATTAGAGCAATGGATCAGGCAGGAAGATGCGGAACTGAAACTGGTACTCCACCACCATACGGCGACCCCCTTAGCGGAGATGGCCGCGCCTGAATCTGTTGCGCTGCTGATCGGCCCTGAAGGCGGATTAACCGAACAGGAAGTTGAACTGGCACGGGATCACGGTTTTCAGCCGGTAGCCTTCGGCCCCCGGGTCATGCGCACAGAAACAGCCCCCGTCGCAGCGCTTGCTCTGCTGCAGTATCTCTGGGGAGATTGGCGTTAAACGGTTGAATTGTGCCGGAACGCCCGCATAAAAGAAGCGGATGCAGACCTTTTTGCAACCACTCCAATTAAGGACAGAGACCGCACCCGCAGCGGCGCTGACTCGCAAGCGATAGAGGTTTACAGCTCTCATGACGATTAAAATCGGCATCGTGATGGACCCGATTGAGGACATCAACTTTAAGAAAGACAGCTCTCTGGCCATGTTATGGGCCGCACAGCAAAAAGGCTGGGAGATCTGGTACATGGAGCAGCAGGACCTGTTCTCACGCGACGGTAAAGCGAAAGCGATGATGGCCCCGCTCACGGTTGAGATGAACCCCGATGACTGGTTTTATCGCGGCGAATACAAAGAGCGGGATCTGTCAGATCTGAACGTGATTCTAATGCGTAAGGATCCGCCGTTTAACAACGAATTTATCTACAGCACTCACCTGCTGGAGCAGGCAGAAAAAGAAGGCACGCTGGTGGTGAACAAACCTCAGGCGCTGCGCGACTTTAACGAAAAACTGTTTGCCACCCAGTTCCCGGAATGCTGCCCACCGGTATTGGTCACCCGTCGCGAGGACCTGTTGCGCGCCTTCCATGCGGAGCACGGTGATGTCATCTTTAAACCGCTTGACGGTATGGGCGGATCACAAATTTTCCATATTCGCGAAGACGGCACCAATCTGGGTGTGATTATCGAAACGCTGACCAAGTATGGTACCGAAACCATCATGGCGCAGAAATATATCCCCGAGATCAAAGACGGCGATAAGCGCATTTTGCTGGTCGACGGAGAAGCGGTGCCTTACGCGCTGGCTCGAATCCCTATGGCAGGCGAAACCCGCGGTAATCTGGCGGCAGGTGGCACGGGCGAAGGTCGCCCACTGACAGCACGTGACCGCTGGATCTGTGAACAGGTCGCTCCAAACTTGAAAGAGCAAGGCCTGCTGTTTGTAGGTCTGGACGTGATCGGTGATTACCTCACCGAGATCAATGTCACCAGCCCGACCTGTATCCGCGAACTGGATAATCAGTTCAATCTGGATATTGGTATGCGCCTGATGGATGCCATCGAGCGTAAATTGACCACCAACTAGGCGTAACGGGGTGAACGGAAATTCAGGATTTAAGGCACTTGGGCGCCTCCTGTTCACCCTGATTTTGGCCGCCGGGTTGCATACGGTGTTTCTGCTGGGAATGCCTGCCGATCCGGTGCTCGCCCCTCCCGCCTCCACCACGCTGCAAGTTAATCTGACGTCACAGGTCTCGGCTCCCACACCCGCGCCTGAAACGACTGCCGAGATAACTCCAGCACCGCTACCGCCGATCGCTAACGTTTCACCTCCGCCAGCACCCAGAAACAACGCCGCGCCCGAGGTTAAACCCGAAGCCAAGCCTGAATTGAAACCAGCACCTGCAGTTAAACCAGCAGTTCCAGCCAATACCAAAACAGCAGCTAAATCCGTTACCACCGCCCAACGAGTAACACCGCCACCGGCTCCAGTGCCGG
>NZ_JBFGYC010000020.1:0-18753 GCF_041587635.1 Pontibacterium sp.
GATCTGCTCAGTACTGGTCATGTTCTTAAACGTACCGATCAAACGGGTGGACGATTTGTCTACGTTCAACTGGTTGTTCAGGTCCAGACCGTACGGCACTGACATCTCATAGAGCAGCAGGTACTGAGCCGACAGCTCACGCTCTTGTGGCAGCTTGTAGTAGCTGTCGTCATCGCTGTGCATGTTTTTGTTGAGGCGTTTAATCGTATCGGTAATGGAGTTAACGTGGTCAGTTTCCGGCTGAGCTCGCAGCCAATCGGTGAGATCGCCGACCGCTTTTAAGAACTCTGGTTTGTTAATGCCACTCGCTTCCCCGCTCTCGATCGAGATCTCCATCGTGGTCATACCGGACAGGTTGTCCTGCATGTAGTCGGTTGCCTGACGGAATGGAACGCTGGTATCAAAGTACTTCACAAAGTCATCGTTCAGTTCGTTCTGCGGGGTAAACAGAACCAAACTTGCCATGACAACAGCCATACCTGGCAGCAGCACTTTACGCTTGCTGATGACAACTTTACCCAGCTTGTGCATCAGGTCGTTACGGTCTTCATCGCTGATCGGTGCCACTTTAATCGGCAACAGTCTCAGCATCGCCGGGAAGATTGTGACGGAGAATACGAACGCCAGCATCACACCCATTGCGACCATGTTACCCAGATCGCGGAACGGTGGAGAGTCGGAGAAGTTGAGGCTGAGGAAACCGACGGCAGTGGTCACACTGGTCAGGAAGATAGGCTGGAAGTTGATCTTCAGGCTGTCCTGAATGGCCTTCTTCTTCTCTACTCCCTGACGCATTTCATAAAACATGGTCGTCAGAATATGCACACAGTCGGCGACCGCCAATGTCAGGACCATGATCGGTGTACTCGCCGATGGACCGGTGAGGAAGAACCCCGTCCAGCCTGCCAGACCCATGGTGCCGGCAATGGAGAACATGATGACGATCACGGTGGCAAATGTACCGCTGAAGGTACGCAGCAGGAAGATCATACCCAGCAGCACCACACCAAACATGATAGGCACCAGCGTGGCGTTATCATTCAGTGAAGACTCGGCGAAGGTATTGTTCATCATTACCATACCGGACAAACGCACTTCCATATCGGGGTACTTCTCAAGGAACTGGGCGCGCATATCCCGTGCTTTCGCAACCACTTGAGGCACTTCGACAACCGGGTTTTTGCCCGGCAGTTGGACGGTGACGTTGAGCACGGTGACGTGAGCTTGCGGCGAGATCAGCTTGTTGAGCAGCATCGGCTCGTTCAGCGCAATCTCCTGCAGGCGAGGCATGTCCGCATCGGTCAGCGTGGTGGAATCCAGTACCAGATCCTCCACGATCATATCGTCCTCTTCCGACCAGGTGTGCTGGAAGTTAGTAATGGAGTCAACGCGTGTGGAATAGGGAACCTGCCAGGCTTCGGTGGTCAGTTCCTGAAGTGCACCCAGTGTACGTGGGGTGAATACCTTGCCTTCCGGCGGGGAAATAATAAAAGCGACGTTATCACTTTTACTGTAGATCCTTTGCATCGACTCGAAAGCCGTAAGCTGAGGGTTCTCATCACTGAAGAACACTCGGTAATCACTTTTGAATACGAGATTTTTAGCGCCTGAGGCAGCACCAAAAACCAGCACAATCGTGAACAGAATGACCCATATAGGATGATTCAGTACAAAACGGAAAAGTCGGTCTCTCATTTTTCCTTCTCCAGTTCCCCGATTCCATTGAGGAGTTGTTGGGTTAGATGCTCTGATGGCAACTTAGGTTTTAAATTTATGTGTTTTTAATGACGAAACGTCATTAAACATTATTAAAAAAACGGTGTTTCCACCGTTTTCCGTCGTACAAATCGATTAGCTCGCAGCGTCAACAAGTGCCTGAATCTTGGCTACCTCTGGAGCAAATACCGTGTCTTTCATCCGCTGTACGGATTCATGCCAGTCATGATCCAGTGTGTATGGCGTCCAGTTGAGGCCATCCAGTACCAGATTACTGTGATTGATCAGCTCGCGTTCCAAGCTCATCTCCTGACGCACGCCACAACGTTCCAGATTCTCCTGCAGCAGAGCAATAGTGCCGAAACTCATGGCCCACAGGGAAAAAGAGACTTGAGCAGGACTAAGATGCGGTGCGAGGGTTAATTCACCGTGTGCGAGGCCATCGGAAATAATGCCTAACAGCTTGCCCAGTAGCTTGGTTTCCAACTCCTGGTGTTCATCCTGTCGCTTCTGTGAGCTTTTTTCTGTTACAGATGGCGTCTTGGCTGACAGGACCAGCATGAACTCTGTCGGATTAAGCTGAGAGTGCAGCATGTACGCGATACCTATCGCCAGCATCTTTTCCCGGCTACTACCTTCAAACGCGGCGGCACGGAAGAAAATATCCGCGAGGCGGCGTACGCAGTTATTGCACAGTGCCGTCAGCAGATCTTCTTTACAGCTGAAGTGGTTGTATACGGTGCCTTTTGAATACGGCACCTTAGTAACAACTTTGTCGATTGTCAGACCAGAGACGCCTTCCCGGGCAATTACATCTAACGCGGTCTGCAGAATTTCGGCTTCACGCGCTTCCCGCGTGGCATCGTCAATAAGTTTAGGACTCATATACCCGGCTTGTTGAGTTTTAAGTGACGTTACGTCAAAAATAAATGAATTCGGATAAAAAGGGCAGAGATATATTCGCAACAGTCACTGTCGGTGTGTGCAACAATCGTACTAATCCCTGAGACCGACTCGTATTTCAGCGGATTGTTGCATCGTGCTGACGCGACCGTAAGGCGGGTATGCCCGTATGCCCTGCCCTTTTTAAGAACCAGGGTGGCTGGTTAGTAATCCAGACAGAGGTATTTCAGTACTTCGATCACCTGATCGGTGTTCTCCGCGACGGCATGTGCCGCTGCATCGATCTCTTTCAGGGGATGGGTCAATTCAGGTGCGTGCTCCACGATCAGGGATTTGCCCAGTGCGATGGCAATACCTGCGTCGAATGCAGCGTTCCACTGGCGGTATTTATCACCAAAACGGACCACGACAATGTCGGCGCGTTTCAGTGCCGTCATATGGCGCATGGTATTAATTTTGGCAGCTTTGTGATCTTTCCAGAACGCTTTGTCTTCAGCGCCCAGCAGCTCATCACCGCAGTCGTCGCTGGATGCGTGATCGGTGTTTGGAGTCAGAATGTCGACTGGCAGGCCGTTCATCTCAACGGCCCGTTTGATCTGGTCGCGCCAGTCGGTGTGGATCTCGCCGGAAAGGTAGAGGGTGTAACGCATATTATGTCTCCAGAAATTGGCTGAGCGGCTCGATCGGGTGCGGAAGTGCACGTCGGGTGAGCAGCTTGGCTCAGAGAGAGTTGATGTTCGGTCGGCCTTCGGATGCGGGCCGTATTTAAGTAAAAATTGTCTAACGCAGGATCTGTGCAAATACAGAAAGTAAGCATCGCATCTACACGGTGGTAGTCAACACTGGCTGAGCAGGAGGTATAACTACCGTTCTCGAATGCTGAAATATCCGGCTTTGATACGCGTATTTTACGCGCAAGCGATGCTCATAGGACTACGCCCTTGGTAGGGATACTACAGGTCCGGGCGCCTATTTAGCGGCGCCAGAAGATCGGTGTAAACAGGACCAGCAGAGTAAACACCTCCAAGCGGCCCAGCAGCATGGCAAAACAGAGTACCCATTTCGCCGTATCGTTGATATCACCGTAGTGAGCGGAGACGTCACCCAGACCCGGTCCCAGGTTGTTTAGCGTGGCACCTACCGCAGACCAAGCGGTAACCTGATCCAGACCCGTTGCCAACAAGGTAATCAGCATCACCACGAACACAATCATATAGACCGAGAAGAAACCCCAGACCGCTTCCAGTACCCGATCAGAGATCGGTGTGTTGCCCAGCTTGACTGGAATCACGGCATTGGGATGCACCAGGCGCTGGATCTCACGGTAGCCTTGTTTCAGGATCAGCAGGATACGAATCACCTTCATACCGCCGCCAGTGGAACCGGCACAGCCACCGGCGAAAGCCGCAACAAAGAGCAGGAACGGTAACATCGTCGGCCAGTGGGCAAAATCAGCGGTCGCAAAGCCTGTTGTGGTCGCAATTGAGACCACCATAAAGGCTGATTTACGCAGCGAGTCGCCGGGTTCGTAGGTGTTTGTGACGCTCAGGGCAACAAACGACAGCGCAATAATGGCCATCAGTACCGTCAGGTAAAAACGGAATTCCGGGTCTAAAAAATAGTGTTTCAGGCTACGATGTTTCCATGCAAAGAAGTGCAGGCTGAAGTTGATGCCCGAGATCACCATAAAGAAGATGGCAATGCCTTCGATCAGCTCAGAATCGAAGTAGCCGATACTGGCATCATGGGTGGAAAAACCACCGATAGCGACGGTTGAAAAGCTGTGCCCAACGGCATCAAACAGTGTCATTCCTGCGGCCCAGTAGCCCAGGGCGCAGAGCACGGTCAGGGACAGATAGATGTACCACAGGGCTTTCGCGGTTTCGGTAATACGCGGGGTCAGCTTGGAATCTTTGACCGGTCCCGGCGTTTCTGCACGGTAGAGCTGCATTCCCCCGATACCGAGCATCGGCAGGATGGCCACCGCCAATACGATAATCCCCATGCCGCCCAGCCACTGAAGCTGCTGGCGATACCACAGGATCGACTCGGGAAGCTGATCGATACCGGTCATCACGGTTGCACCGGTTGTCGTCAGGCCTGACAGGGACTCAAACAGCGCGTCAACAAAGGAGAGATGGGGGTTGTCTGCCAGCATCAATGGCAACGCACCAAACAGGCCCAATACGGCCCAGAAAAGCACGGTGACCAAGAAGCCATCGCGTGTTCGCAGGTCTTGCCGTACCCGGTGAACCGGTATCCAGAGCATGAAGCCGGTGACGAGCGTGATTGCAAAGCCTGCTGCAAACGCCATCAACGTATTGTCTTCATAGTGCATGGAGATCAGCATGGGTGGCAGCATGGTGATGCTGAAGATCATCAGCAGAATGCCAAGAATGCGGAGGATCACCTTGTAGTGCATCAGTATGTCCTGATCAGAAGAATGCTAAGCCAACCTGGAAGAGTCGTTCGACTTCGCCCATGCGTTTTTTGTCGACCAGGAAAAGAATGACGTGGTCGCCGTTTTCGACCATGACATCGTCGTGCGCAATCAATACTTCCTCATCCCGCACGATGGCACCGATCGTAGTACCCGGTGGAAGATTAATCTCTTCGATGGTGCGCCCCACTACTTTGGATGAGCGCTTATCACCGTGAGCGACCGCTTCCAATGCCTCAGCCGCGCCACGGCGCAACGAGTGTACGGCGGCTACATCACCACGACGCACGTGGGTCAGCAATGCGCCAATGGTGGTTTGTTGCGGCGAGATGGCAATATCAATCGCTCCGCCCTGCACCAGATCGACATAGGCCGGATTGTTAATCAGTGTCATCACAGTACGGGCGCCCAAGCGCTTGGCGAGCATCGAGGCCATGATGTTGGCTTCGTCATCGTTGGTCAGGGCGCAGAATACATCGGTATCTTCGATGTTCTCTTCCAGCAACAGATCGCGGTCAGATGCACTGCCGTGCAATACGATGGTGTTGTTCAGGTTGCGGGCCAGATGGTTGCAGCGCTGCATGCCCCGCTCGATGATTTTTACCTGAAAACTGTCTTCGATACTTTCTGCCAGACGGGCCCCGATGTTACCGCCGCCGGCAATCATGATGCGCTTGTAAGGCCGATCAAGTCGACGTAGCTCACTCATCACCGCGCGAATATCGCGTTTTGCTGCAATGAAGAACACTTCATCATCGGCTTCGATGACCGTATCCCCTTTCGGGATAATCGGACTACCACGACGGAAGATCGCGGCTACACGGGTATCGATAGATGGCATATGGGCGCGCAGGAAGGAGATCTCGCGTCCCACCAGTGGGCCGCCGTAGTATGCCTTTACCGCTACCAACTGGGCTTTGCCGTCGGCAAAATCCAGTACCTGCAACGCACCCGGATGCTGGATCAAACGCTTGATATGACGTGTGACCAGCTGTTCTGGACTGATCAGAACATCCACCGGGATGCCTTTTGGCCCAAAAATGGAGTGGTTCTTCTTCAGGTAATCATGCTCACGGACACGGGCAATCTTGGTGGGGGTGTTAAACAGGGTCTGGCTGAGTTGGCAGGCGACCATGTTCACTTCGTCGGAGTTGGTGACCGCAATCAGCATGTCTGCATCTTGCGCACCAGACTGATCCAGAACCGTGGGGTAAGACGCCTTACCTTCGACCGTACGGATGTCGAGACGGTCCTGCAACTCGCGCAAGCGGGCGGTATCCGTATCCACAATTGTGATGTCATTGGCTTCACTGGCAAGGTTCTCTGCCAGTGTGCCGCCCACCTGCCCTGCTCCGAGGATAATGATCTTCATGATCTGGTCTTATCTACCCACTGCCCTAATCAACTGCTTTGGTCAGCAGAGCGTAATAGAACCCGTCGTGGCTGTTGGGTATGGCGAAAAGCTGACGACCGTACGGTCGGCTAACGCCCCACTCTGCGCTTAACGGGATATGCTCCGCATCGTTCTGTTGCGTAACGAATCGTTTGATAAGCCGTTCATTTTCCTGCGGAAAGATAGAGCAGGTGGCGTAAAGAAGCTTACCGCCCGGTGCTAACATCTGCCAAAGGTTCTGCAGGATACTTAACTGTATATCGGCCAGAGCCGCAATGTCCTCACCTTTGCGCAGGTATTTTATATCCGGGTGACGGCGAATGACACCGGTAGCGGAGCACGGTGCGTCCAGTAGAATACGATCGTATGCTTGCTTGTCCCACCAATCGTCTTTGCTGGCATCAGCAATGTACAGGTTGGCTTCGAGCTTCAGACGGGCGAGATTATCGTAGACCCGATCGGTACGACGTTTTTCCAGCTCGACGGCATCAACGTGTGACAGCTCTGCTTCCTGTTCCAGAATGTGACACAGCTTTCCACCAGGGGCTGCACAGGCATCAAGCACCCGTTGTCCCGGTTGCAGATCCAGCAGTTCAGCGGATAGCTGAGCGGCTTCATCTTGCACGCTGAACCAGCCGTCATCATAGCCCGGCAGGCTAGTGACATCACAGGCTTCTTCCAGCGTGACACCCTGCGGACTTAATGGCGTCGCAGTGGCATCAATCTCTTCATCCGCCAGTGCCTGCAAAAAGTCTTCACGGCTGATCTGCTGCTTATTCACACGCAACGTGAGCGGGGCATCGCTGTCGTTGTTGCCGTCGATGATCTTTTGCCAGTGATCGGGCCAGTTGTTCTGAACCTTGCGAATAAACCACTCAGGGTGATTTTGGCGTCCCAGCTCGCTTTCCATGACCTTATCTTCAATCGCTTCGGTCTCACGCTGATAGCGACGCAGAACGCCATTAATCAGACTCGCGGCCCAGGATTTTTTCAGCCCGTGCGCGGCTTCAACGGTTTCGTTAATGGCAGCATGGGCTGGAACACGGAGGCTACGAAGTTGGTAAATACCCACTAACAGCAAGGCGCGAATATCAAAGTCAGCAACTTTGAAGGGGCGTTTTAGCAGCTTGTTGGCGATAATATTGAGCTGCTGAAAGTCACGCATGGTGCCGTAGCACAGCTGACGTAACAGGCCACGGTCGCGTTCGGGGCAGCGAGCAGCGGCTTCGGGCAGAACGGCATTCAATGAACCCTGATGGCGTAAAAGGGGTTCAAGCGTTTCCGCTGCGAGCTGTCTTACGTTTACGTTCATCATTTAATCCAGCTGTTTGCCGACAGGGAACAGATCGCGCTTGGCGTTTAATACCGCTGCCGTGTCGAGTGGTTTGCCGCCGGGTAACTGAATGTTCGTCAGCAGCAGGCTGCCTTCACCGCAGGCAATACGCAGGGTCTTCTTGGTGACTTCAGCGACAGCACCGGGCGCTTCGGTACTGGTTGTGTCGGAAGCTTGAGCACCCCAGATACGCATGGTTTTACCGTCCAGTGAGCAATAGGCCACCGGCCAGGGTGACAGGCCACGAATCTGACGCTCAATCTCGGTAGCAGAACGGGACCAGTCGATCTCACCTTCCTGCTTTTCCAGTTTGTGTGCGTAGTTCGCCAGTGAATCGTCCTGTTTCTCCGGTTCGGCCTTGCCGTCACGGATCAGACCCAGGGTTGTCACCAGTGCTTCAGCGCCCTGCTCTGCCAGTTGATCGTGCAGATCACCGCTGGTATCCCCCGCGTTGATGGGAGTTTCCACTTTGTAGAGCATGTCGCCTGTGTCCAGCCCGACATCCATCTGCATGATAGTGATACCGGTCAGTTTGTCACCGGCCAATACCGCCCGATGTATGGGTGCAGCGCCCCTCCAGCGTGGCAGGAGAGAGCCATGTACGTTGATGCAACCCAGACGCGGGGTATCCAGTACCGCTTTGGGTAGCAACAGGCCGTAGGCGACAACCACCATAATATCGGCATCGAGCGCCGCCAGTTCGGCCTGCTCAACCTCACCTTTCAGGCTCAGCGGCTGGTAAACGGCAATATCATGTTCCAGTGCCAGCTTTTTAACCGGGCTCGGGGTCAGTTTACGGCCACGTCCGGCTGGACGATCAGGTTGGGTGTATACGGCAATGACTTCATGCTCTGAGTTGAGCAGTGCTTGCAAACTGGACGCGGCAAAGTCAGGTGTACCGGCAAAGACAATGCGAAGAGGCTTGGACATCAATCTACTCCTGAAACCAAAACAGGTTTGTCACGGCAGTTACGCATATCGCTTGGCAACTGTCCGGGCAAACCTGTTATTGGAGGTGTCGGGTCACGGTTTTAAGCGTGAGCTTCCTGACGGTGTTTCTTTTCCAGCTTACCGCGGATGCGGTTACGCTTAAGCGTAGAGATATGATCTACGAAAAGCTTACCGTTGAGATGATCCAGCTCGTGCTGCACACAGACCGCCAGCAGATCGTTGGCTTCGAAACTGTATTCTTCACCGTCACGGTTCAGTGCGGTCACGCGGATGCTCTGCGGACGTACCACATCTTCATAGTAACCCGGTACGGAGAGGCAGCCTTCCTGATACTTATGTGGCTCTTCGTCGAGTACTTCGAATTCCGGGTTGATCATCACCAGCGGATCGTCCTGCTCTTCGGACAGATCCATAGTGACGATGCGCAGATGGATATCTACCTGCGTCGCCGCAAGGCCAATTCCCGGTGCGTCATACATGGTTTCGAACATGTCATCGATGATGGTGCGGATCTCATCGTTGACCTCGGTCACCGGTTCAGCCACTGTGCGTAGACGTGGGTCCGGAAATTCTAGAATCTTAAGTTTTGCCATCGTTTCTTCAGGTTGATACGGTTGATATGATTAGCCGTAACTCATCTAATCTGGGTTGTTTCCCGTGGCAGAAAATAATGCCTGTCCGACTGGGAACCTATTAGCTACATATTATACTGATTGCGACGCTCAATGCATTGTCGTTACGCCGTTTGACCCAAATATCATCGAATGGGTTTCGGTGAATGACATCAAAGGACATAGAAATGAAAAAGTTTCTCTGCGCTCTGGCCGCTGTATGGTTGCTGGTAAGCTTGCCAGCGCAAGCCAATGCCCGAAAGGATGTACTGCAACTTAGGGAAGATCGGCCGCAGGAATATGTGGTAGTGAAAGGCGATACCTTATGGGATATCTCTTCCCGTTTTCTGGAAAGCCCGTGGCGCTGGCCGGAAGTCTGGGATATGAATGTGCAGATCCCTAACCCGCATCTGATCTACCCGGGCGATGTGATCTATCTGGTCTGGGAAAATGGTCAGCCGAAGCTTAAAGTCCGCCGGGGTATGCGTAAGCTGAGCCCTACTGCACGGGCACAGCCGTTGGATCGGGCGATTCCTGCGATCCCGCTTAAAGATATTCTCAGCTTTCTGGAAGAGACCCGGGTTATAGACCAGAGCTTGTTCAAGAAAGCGCCGTACGTGTTGGCGGGTAAGAACCAGCGCCTGATTGCCGGTGCCGGCGACCGTATCTATGCCCGTGGTAGCTTGCTGGAAGATCTGCGCCGTCAGGCGGTATACCGTGCGACTAACGAATACGTTGACCCTGAGACCCAGGAAGAGCTGGGTTATGAACTGACGAAAGTATCTGACGTCACGGTGGTTGATGAAAATGATGATGTGGTCAGCCTGACTGTGAACCGTTCGGTGCTGGAAACCCGTACATTAGATCGGGTGATTCCGGCAGAAGAACAGCGGATACAGTCGGTGTTCTATCCTAAACCGTCTCCCGAAGCCCTCACCGGTAAGATCCTCTCGGTACTGGGTGCGGTAAACGATGGTGGTCAGTTTGATGTGGTCGCGCTCAATCGGGGTGTCCGCGAAGGGTTAGAGCCGGGGCATGTGTTTGCGATCTATCGTACCGGTGAGATGGTGGTCGATCCGATTACAAAAGAGAAACTGCAATTACCGGCGGAACGTTCGGGTTTGATGATGGTGTTCAAGACCTTTGAGAAAGTCTCCTACGGCCTGATTATGATGAGTTCCAACGTTGTGTCTGTCGGCGATGAAATTCGCGAACCTTAACGGGTGACAGATAACGCGTAAATGAATAAGCGCGGGTTGGATGACCCGCGTATTTAACAATATAAGGTACCAATACAAGGAAGTGATAAGATGCAAAGTGATCCGATGGATTGGGTCGCCGTGGCTGCATTGCCCCGCGTGGGTGCAACGGCGTTTCTGCGTTTGCTCGAAAATGGCTGGTCGCCACATCGCATTGTGCGAGCCAGTGAAGATGAGTGGCAGTGGCTGGGCTTGAACCTGCTGGCCCGCCAGAATCTACAGGCGCTTAAGCAAGGCCGCGGTCCGCTTAAAGAGATCCAGCTTAATGTCCGTGACTGGTTAAAACAGCCGGATACCCACCTGCTGACACTAGACAGTGACCACTACCCCGCCCTGTTGAAAACCATTGCTGATCCGCCGCCACTGCTTTATGTGCGCGGCGCGCTTGATCAGTTGCACCTGCCACAAATCGCCATGGTCGGTAGCCGCAGCGCCAGTCGCGCGGGTGTTCAACATGCCTCTGAATTTTCGGCGGCATTGACGCGCGCCGGTTTCATCGTGACCTCTGGCATGGCGCACGGTATCGATGGTGCGGCGCATCAGGCTGCAGTGAACCTGAACTGCCCCACCATCGCTGTATTTGGCACGGGACCGGATGTACTCTATCCCGCCCGGCACCGTATTCTGGCCAGTCAGATTCTGGAGACTGGCGGCGCCTGGGTCAGTGAACTGCCTCCCGGAACCAGCCCTCTAGGCCACAACTTTCCTCGTCGTAACCGTATTATCAGTGGCTTAAGCGCTGGCGTGCTGGTGGTTGAGGCCGCGCCGCGCAGTGGATCGCTGATCACTGCGCGACAGGCGTTAGAGCAGGGGCGTGAAGTATTTGCCCTGCCCGGTGCGTTGAATAACCCACTCAGTCAGGGATGTCATAAGCTGATCCGTGAAGGCGGCCAGCTCGTCTCGTCGGTGGATCATATTCTCGAACAACTGGCACCGATGCTGGGTGCTTATGCTGTGGAGGATGCCCCGGCGGTTGAACCGACAGTACTCCCCGAGCTGAGCACACAGGAAAATAATCTGTTGCAGGCACTGGGCTTTGAGCACGTCAGTATGGATCAGTTGGTGGCGCTGACCGGCATTTCGGTGGCTGATCTCAACGTATTATTGATCTCTTTAGAGTTAAAAGGCGTGCTTGAAAACAGCGGTGACGGATACTGCCGTATCTAACAAGTACCGCATGACCTGAAATGCTTAGAAAAAGTAAGGAATTGATTTGCTGCACGCTAAGGTTATAGATGGTTTGGAATGTATGAAAAACTGGCATAAGGCAGGCTTGCAAGCGGGGCGTTGAACGTTTAGTGTTCACTGTTTTCCGTTAATATTGAACGCCGAGAGCAAAATGTCTAAACCATTTATTGCCATTCTGATGGGTTCTGATTCCGATCTGCCTATCATGAAAACTGCAGTTGAAACGCTGAAATCCCTGAACGTTGAATGTGAAGTTAAAGTGAGCTCTGCTCACCGTACTCCGGTACAGACTCACGACTACGTAAAAGACGCTGACGCGCGTGGCGCTGTTGCCTTCATCTGTGCTGCAGGTATGGCGGCTCATTTGGCGGGTGCTGTTGCTGCAAACACCACTAAGCCAGTGATTGGTGTACCAATCAACTCCTCTCTGGACGGTCTGGACGCGCTGCTGTCTACTGTTCAGATGCCGGGTGGCATTCCAGTTGCAACCGTTGCTATCGGTAAAGCAGGCGCGAAAAACGCAGCTTACCTGGCGGCTCAGATCATGGCGGTTGGTGATGCTGATCTGGCTCAGCGTCTGAAAGACGAGCGTCAGGCAAACACCGATGCAGTAATCGCAAAAGATGCTGCTCTGCAGGAAAAACTGAAGAACGGTGAGCTGTAAGACAGCGATGAACTGGTGGCATATTCACCAGTCTGTTCGGGCGATGCGCCAAGGCGGCGTCATCGCCTATCCTACCGAGGCGGTCTGGGGCTTGGGATGTGATCCCTTTAATGAAGAAGCTCTGGAACGTTTGCTGTACCTCAAAAGTCGCCCGCGTCATAAAGGTGTGATCCTGATCGCCGCCTCTGTGGCTCAGATTGAACCTCTCTTGCGTCACCTTGACCCTGCCCAGCGGCAGCGTGTTGAAGCGACCTGGCCAGGGCCTGTTACCTGGTTACTCCCCGATCCTGATCATCTGATTCCCGAATGGGTTAAAGGTAAACACAGCAGCGTTGCTGTGCGCGTCTCTGCGCATCCGGTGGTCCAGACGTTGTGTAACAGTTTTGGTGGACCTATCGTTTCCACTTCGGCCAATCCAGCAGGCGCTCAGCCAGCCAAGGATCTGCTGCGAGTAAACCTATATTTCGCAAACCGGGTTGATGCGGTGATGCCAGGCCCTCTGGGCGATTTGGATCAGCCAACCCAGATTCGCGATCTGATCACCGAAGCTGTGATCAGAAGCTGATTTTAATCCTACATTTCCAAGGAGTTAGCCATGTCAGCACCTGACATCGGAGCTGTTAAAGAATATCTCATGTCCTTGCAGGACAATATTTGTCAGGCGCTAGAGCAGGCGGACGGTGAAGGCCTTTTTACTGAGGATTCCTGGGATCGGGACGCAGGTGGCGGTGGTCGTACCCGGGTGCTGGCGAACGGTACTGTGATCGAAAAAGGCGGCGTGAACTTCTCCCACGTATTTGGCGACAAGCTGCCGGGTTCTGCAACCGCACACCGTCCGGAACTGGCGGGTCGCAGCTTTCAGGCGATGGGTGTGTCGCTGGTGATTCATCCGCACAACCCTTATGTACCGACTTCACATGCTAACGTCCGTTTCTTTATTGCAGAGAAAGAAGGTGAAGATCCGGTGTGGTGGTTTGGTGGTGGTTTCGATCTGACACCGTATTACGGTAACGATGATGATTGCCGTCATTGGCACCAGACGGCAAAAGACGCCTGTGACCCCTTTGGTGAAGAGATCTATCCGCGCTTTAAGCAGTGGTGTGATGATTACTTCTACCTCAAGCACCGTGACGAACCGCGCGGTGTCGGTGGTCTGTTCTTTGATGACCTGAATGAGCTGGGTTTCGACGATAGCTTTGCGTTGATGCAGTCAATTGGTAACGCGTACGTGCCTGCAATTGTTCCGATCATCGAAAAACGCAAAGATTCCGAGTTTGGTGAGCGGCAGCGTGATTTCCAGCTGCACCGACGCGGACGCTATGTGGAGTTTAATCTGGTCTTTGACCGTGGCACCTTGTTTGGTCTGCAATCCGGTGGTCGAACTGAATCCATTCTGATGTCGTTGCCACCGGAAGTGCGCTGGAGTTACGACTGGCAGCCGGAAGAAGGCTCCGAGGAAGCGGTGTTGTACGAACGCTATCTGAAACCGCGGAACTGGTTGGAGGTTTAACATGACCGATCGTTACGCGGTGTTCGGTAATCCGATCAAGCATTCGAAATCTCCGCAGATTCACAGCGCGTTTGCCGAACAAACGGCACATGCGTTGAGCTACGACGCAATCTGCGTGGATGAAGGTGGTTTTCCCGAAGCCGTGAATAGCTTCATGGAAGGTCCGGGAAAAGGTTTGAACATCACCATCCCGTTTAAGCAGGAAGCCTGGCAGATGGCGGAGGTGCGCTCTCAGCGTGCCGAGCTGGCTGGCGCGGTGAACACGCTCTATCGCAATGCTGAAGGTCAGCTTTGCGGTGAGAATACCGATGGTATCGGTATGGTGCGTGATATTGTCGAGAACAATGGCGGCAAAATCGAAGGCGCAGATGTGCTGATTCTGGGCGCAGGCGGCGCCGTGCGTGGTGTATTGCAGCCGGTACTGGAGCAGAAACCGCGTCGTCTGGTGATTGCTAACCGGACCGCGTCTAAAGCTGAGTTACTGGCTGAACTGGTGGCTGATTTGGGTGATGTGGAAGGCTGTGGCTTTGATGCATTGGTCGGTCAGCAGTTTGATCTGGTGATCAACGGTACGGCCGCCAGCTTACAGGGTGAGGTGCCTCCACTGCCCGACGATCTGCTCAAATCGGCTGCTTGGTGCTACGATATGATGTACAGCGCAGACGTCACTGCGTTCTGTCAGTGGGCTCAAGATCACAACGCTGAAAAGTCGATTGATGGTCTGGGTATGCTGGTCGAACAGGCGGCGGAATCCTTCTATATCTGGCGTGGTATCCGGCCGGCTACTCAGCCCGTGATCGCAACCTTGCGTGCCGCCCTAACTCCTTGATTTATCAGGCGCCAAACAGGCGTTTCAGTGTTCAGTTCCAACTTGCACCCTTCAGCTTTGCAGCGTATAAATAATGTATACCCCTGCCGTTACGGCGGGCCTGCTTAGCTGATTGTGGGGATGTCACATGGAACTGGATACTAAGCTGAACCCCGACGCACTCTACCGCACCTGCGACCCCGAGCTACTGCCTTTTAAGACGACCGAAACTCTGGAACCCTTTAGTGGATTCTTTGGTCAGGAGCGTGCAATTGAGGCGATGGAGTTTGGCGTAGGCATGCATCGTCCCGGTTATAACCTGTTTGTGATGGGCAACCCCCATACAGGTCGTTTCTCCTTTGCCATGGACAGCCTTAAGGTTGTAGCCAAAAAGGAGCGTAAACCTACTGACTGGGTGTACCTCAATAATCTGAAAGACCGGCGACATCCGCTGGCTGTGCAGCTACCCGCCGGTAAAGCCCAGCGCTTTAAGCGCGACATCAAAAACCTGCTGGAAGTTCTGCTGGCCGAACTGCCCGCTGCCTTTGAAAACCCCGCCTACCAACGTAAGAAAGCCACCGTCGAACGGGGTTTTAACCGCATGTATGATCAGGCGATTGAAACCGTTGATCGTCGTGCTCGTGAACACAGTATTGCGATCTATCGTGATGCCGGGACGATTGGTTTTACTCCCGTGGCCGATGGTCAGGCGATGGACGAAGCAGCCTTTTCCCAGCTGCCGGAAGAGGTGCGCGACGCATTTACGCGGGCGATTTCTGAGCTGGAAGAATACCTGAATGACTGTCTGACCGGCCTGCCCCAGTGGCGCCGTGAAGCTGCCGATAAGATGAAGTATCTGGACCGGGATACGGCGCGAGCAGCCGTGACCCCGCTGATCCAGCCGTTGAAAGATAAATACACCAATATCTCAGGGGTGGGTGATTATCTGGATCAGATGGAAAACTCGCTGGTCAAAAACAGCGCGGATCTGATTGGTGACGATAAAGTCGAACCGCCCAGTGACGCATCACGCCGCAGTTATCTGGAAGAGACCTACGGCGTTAACCTGTTGGTGGATAACGATAAAACCAAAGGGGCTCCGGTGGTGCATGAATCGCACCCGACCTATGAGAACCTGTTTGGTCGCGTTGAATACAGCTCCGATATGGGCGCGCTGAGTACTAACTACCAACTGATTCGACCCGGAGCCTTACATCAGGCCAACGGTGGTTATCTGGTGCTGGAAGCGGAAAAACTGCTGGAACAGCCGTTTGTCTATTCCGCCCTGAAACGCGCATTAAAGTCCCACGAAATCCGTATCGAAAGTCCGGCCAGTGAACTGACCGGCATCAGCACCATCACCCTGAATCCTCAGGCGGTGCCGCTGGCGGTTAAAGTGGTATTGATTGGCAGCCGGGATATTTACTACCTGTTGCAGGAGTTGGATCACGACTTTGAAAAGATGTTCCGCGTTGTCGTTGATTTTGATGAAGACGTCGGCCGTTCACCCCAGTCGATTCGGAATTATGCCCGCCTGATAAAAACGCTGGTGGATGAAGAACATTTGTCCTCGTTGACTCGTCATGCAGTGGCTCGGCTAGTGGAGCACAGCTCCCGCCTGTCGCAGGATCAGGAGTTGCTCTCTGCGCATATCGGTGAATTGGTTGATCTGTTGTGTGAAGCGGACTTTAAGCGGATCAAAGCGGGCGACAAGCTGATCGATGCCAAGCACGTGGAGATGGCATTGGATGCAAAAGAGCGCCGGACATCACGCCTGTCAGAAAAAATTCGTGACAGTATTCTGAATGAAACCGTATTGATTGATACTTCCGGTGAGTCGGTGGGGACCTGTAATGGTTTGACCGTATTGCAGGTTGGCGATGTCTCTTTTGGTACACCAGCGCGTATCACCGCCACCGTCCATCCGGGCAATCGTGGCATCGTTGATATTGAGCGTGAGGTGACCTTGGGTCAGCCGATTCATTCCAAAGGTGTGTTGATCCTGTCCGGTTTCCTGGGACATCAGTATGCGCAGGATTTCCCGCTGACGATGTCAGCCAGTATCGCGCTGGAGCAGTCATATGGGTATGTCGACGGCGACAGCGCATCTCTGGCAGAGATCTGTACGCTGATCTCTGCGTTAACCCATATCCCGATCAAACAGCAGTTTGCGATTACCGGCTCGATCAACCAATACGGTGAAGTACAGGCGATTGGTGGCGTTAACGAGAAAATTGAAGGTTTCTTCCAGCTGTGCCAGCTACGTGGGCTGACGGGAGAGCAAGGTGTGGTAATTCCACGTGCCAACGTACGTAATTTGATGCTCAAGAAAGAGGTTGTTGATGCCGTGGAAGAGGGACTTTTCCATGTGCATGCCGTCGCACGTGTTGATCAATGTCTTGAGATTTTAATGGGACGCAAAGCAGGCAGCCGCAAGGATGATGGCAGTTTCACCCAACGCAGCGTAAACCATAAAGTTGTGCTGCGCTTGAGAGAGCTTGCAAAGGCAAAGGCCTGAGACAATTATGAATCATGAAGTACGGCATTCTGAGATGCTAAAGGTACTCACCAGCATCGCGGCGGACTGCCTTTCGTACGACGATTTTGACCAGATCATCGAACGGGTACTGGCCTCTCTGGGGCAGATGGCGTCCGTCAGTCACACCTCGCTATTCGTGTGTGAGCAGGATGCAGTAGGGCTGTGCCGGGCGCAGTTTCGTGGCATCTGGTTTGATGTAAGCGCGGGTGATACTGGCAACGTTGAATTTGATTTCAGTAATGATTCAGCGCAACAGTGGTTGGCGCTGCTGGCTGAGGGAAAAATTGTCCGGCTGGGCAAAGCGCAGCTGAGCGCGTTGCTTCCACAGCAGACTCATGCGTTACAGGCCTTATTGCTGATGCCGCTCACACTGGACTGCCAGCAGTGCAAAGGGTTTATCGTCTTTGCAGACCGGGAGGTTATCAGCTGGTCTCAGATGACGCTGGACGTGATGAAAGTGGCGGCCGAACTGTTTAGCAGTGCGCTCGGCAATGAAAAGCGCATGTTGGATCATCAGTTGGCGACCGCTGTTTTTGATAAAGCCTCGGAAGGCATCATGATCACCGACGAACGTGGCCTGATCGTGAGTGTAAATCCCGCCTTCAGTAATATCACCGGTTACAGCTTGCGGGAATGCTTGGGCAACACCCCCGACATCCTCAAATCGGGTCGTCATGATGCCGACTTCTATGACCGTATGTGGAACCAGTTACGGGCCAGTGGGCAGTGGCAGGGTGAGGTCTGGAACCGGCGTAAAAATGGTGAGCTGTATCCGGAATGGTTGTCGATTTCAGCGTTGGCGGATTCGCAAGGTAAACCACATCGTTACATTGGTATCCTCTCTGATATTACCTCACTGAAACGTGCTCACGCGCAGGTTGAGCATCTGGCGATGCATGATCCGCTGACCGGATTGCCTAACCGGCGGATGTTTATGGAGAATCTGGAGCGTCTGCTGGCCCATGCCAATCGGACGGGACAGCTGCTCGGTTTGCTGTTTCTCGATCTGGATGGCTTTAAGCTGGTCAATGACAGTTTGGGGCATCATGTGGGTGACCGGTTACTGCAGTCGGTGGCGCAGAGCCTGAAAGCGGAAATTCGCGCGGATGATCTGTTGGCGCGCATGGGTGGTGATGAGTTTGTGGTCCTGATTAACGGGGTTGATAGCCCTGATCATCTGGCACGTATCGCCACCAAGGTGTTGAACAGCCTGCAACATCAGGAAGCCGTATCCGGCAACCGGATGGAGATCGGTGCCAGCATTGGTATCGCGCTGTACCCGGAAGACGCCGAGGACGGTGATCAACTGATCCGAAATGCCGATATGGCGATGTATCGGGCTAAAGAGAACGGGAAAAACCAGTACCACTTCTACGAGAGTAAACTATCTGAAGAGGTGGTTCGGCGCTATGTGCTCGAACGGGAGCTGCGTACCGCA
>NZ_JBFGYC010000021.1:0-18748 GCF_041587635.1 Pontibacterium sp.
ATGCGGCATGATTCATCTGCTGGAAATTCGGGCTTATTCAACACGGCCTCCTGTCGAGCTGAGGGATGATGCAGAGAGCGGCATCAACACTCAGGTAACTATAGACAAAAAACGATGTTTTTCGCTAATTGGGATCCATGTACAGGTTGTATGAAGGGGAAATAAAAAAGGGACCTACAGGTCCCTTTTTTGATGAAAGCAAGATTGAGCTTACTTCGTTAGCTCGTAAGACAGGCCATCGGTCTTAGCGGCTGCCGTTTGTTCATTCTCGTTTTCGCATTTATCCGGATCATCGCCGCAGACCGGGCAGGTGTAGTCTTTCTCGCCCAGTGCTTTCCCCACACCACCGCAAGAGCCTTTAATCGGCTTGCGTCCCATCAGTACGCCTACAGATGCACCAATGACAACAACTAACAAAACAACAAACGCAAGAAATACAGTTTCCAAGGGCCACCTCCTCGAAGTGGGATAGCGTCGCGAACGTTGTGCTTATGGCACTGGTATTTCGCGTGCAGCAGATTACAGATCGTTTAGCTCTGAAGCCAATATAGGCTGAATTGTGAGCAAGTTTACCACTTTACAGCCGCTTCGTGGGGGTTAAGTCTAACGTTACCCTCAGAAGTTTTAAAGTGTATATATTATCCATTTTAACCCATGGGCGCATTGGAGGTGAATGGTTAAAAATGTTTAATGTTGGTGTCTCCGGGGCAGGTACGTAACTTGCTATAAGAAAAGGAGTTATCAGGTTGTCGGGGGATTTTGTGCTTTTTTGCACAAGTTATTGCCGGTTCTGGTCTTTCGAATGCATCACATGCGGAAGGTGTTTGCCGTGGGCATTGCCGGGTGAGCCCAACACTAACATTTTGAAGCAATGGGCATGGACTGCATATGAGCATCTCACTCTCTACGATTTTGCCGGGTATTACACCGGGACAGATTCAATCTCACTCAGCAACCAGCCGTGAAGTTCAGGAACTGAAAGACGAAGGACTGGTGGGTGAAAATACCACTGCCCTGAATGTGATGTCTGTGGACACCATGGACCGCTTCCGCGTTACCCAATGGAGCGAGGAGATCAACAGTCAGTGGTGGGGACTGACAGGGGAAGGTGCTCTGGGAAAATAGGCCGTAGGTTATCTGGAGCAGATGACGGCCGAGCGGCGTCAGATCGCCACTGATTATCTGGATGATTGCTTTAGCCTGTCGAATGCGTTGGCAGAAGCGCTACAGGAGATGCTGGAGGCTGCGCGCGAACGGGCCAATAATTTAGAGCAATGCTGTTCACTTTATTAGAGGAGCAGCATTGCGCGATAGCGGGCCTTTTTGTGTTCGTATATCGCAGTGGCTATGGACATTGTAGGGCATCGATTTATCGTGCCTCCTGCTGAACTCTAGCGGTAACTGGTTATTCCAGAGGACTTTCTTACGACTCTTTCACCTATTCCGTGGTTAAGGGGAAGGCGCCTTCCCCTTAACAATCCCCACCGCCCCTGCTACTTGCCCGCCTCGCGGGTTCCCTGCGCGCTTCACAATCAATCGACGCTGCGGAACTCGGCCTTCGGCCTCAAACAGTCCTCGCTTTATTCGATTAATTGCTCCAGTGCTCGGCTGCATAGAAGGGGATCGATATCCGTGCCATAAAATAATTCTGTCTCCTTTTCCCCTGGCCGTGGACACGAATAATCCCCGCGATCGGGTGTGATCCGATGGCGGGTTTCAGTTACTATTCAGTTCGTCCTGCCTACTCTGTGTCTATCAAGTGAGGAGGGGACGTGATGAAACTGGCAACAAAAACACTATGCCTAGTGTTGGGCGCCTGGATGCTGACCGGTTGTAGCTTGCACCCGTTGGGTATTGATGACGACGAGTGGGCCAGCATGAGTCAGACCGAGCAGCTCCAAGCCTATGAAAAGCAGGCCGAACTGGACAAGGTGCGGGCCGAGGCTCAGGCGCGGGAACGACAAGCGCAGGCTGAAGCGGAAGCACGTAAATACGAAGCGATGGCTGCGATGCGGCGGAATGCGCAATATGGCGACATTGTTCAGTGTGTATTAGATCCACTGGATGTGCGTTTTGGCGGCGATTGGAAGGCGAGTAAACCGCAGGTATTTGATCTGGTGCGTGGTGAAGAACGTGATCTTCGTCTACAGGATCTAAAAGAGCGTTACAGCACGACCGCACAGGTTCGTTTCGCTGAATCTGGTCTGGAGGTGGCGTTATGCCGCGACGACTATTATGCATCTAGCCAAGGTTGTACCCGTTTGCTGGGGACCAGTCGAGATTTTCACCGCGGTGTCCGTCAGACGGTTAGCATTGACCGGTTTATGCAGGGCACATTACGTTGTGATCTGAAGCCGATAGGGCGTCAGCGGTACTGAATTAGGTTAGCCGGTCTTTACCCCTGGTGGAGTAAAGACCGGGAGATCCGTGGGGAACGGTGAGCCTGGATCAGGTGCGGCAGTGCTTGCCACCTTTACCTTCACCGTCGTGACCACCGAAGCGATGCTTGCCATGCTTCGCCCATTTCTCTTCCATCTTCTCCTTCATCGCGGTTAGCTCGGTGCGCTGATCGTCGGTCAGAATGTTATTGAAGTCCTGACGCTGCTCGGCACGCATCAGTACCATTTTCTCCGTGGCGCTGGCGATGTCTGCTGCCAACTGGGTAGATTTCTGCTGGTAATCAGCCGCGGTTGGGTCCAGTTTACGCAGCTCCATACGCAGGTCTTTCATACTGCGCATGTTCTGGCGCATATCTTTCACGTTGGCGGCGATCATGTCGTCTACCTGACGCTGCTGTTCTTCAGTCAGGTCCAGCTTCTGGCTGATGCGTTCCAACATATGGCCGCCCATCATACCGTCCATACCGTGACCAAATTTACCGCTCGCGACGGCTGTACCCAGTCCACCCAGAGTCAGTGCTGCTGCAGTCAGGCCGATGATTAGTGTCTTACGCATTGTCGTCTCTCCAAGTTGTTTTGCGTTGTTGGATCTATTGTCGAATCTGTCATCGCTAAGTTGGGTTACGACGGTGTAAAGATTGGTAAACGTAAAATTTCAGGCAAAAAAAGGCCGGCTGCGGGAGGGTCCGAGAGCCGGCTTAATAGAATGGAGTCCTTAAGAACCTAGAGCACTGAGGGTGTGGGTTATAACACCTGTTGTGGTGATATAAACCGGGCTGTTCAGTCTCCATCCGAGGGGTTATTCACTGCCGCCAAAGACCAATAAGGCGCAGCACTGGTTCCAGATGTAGGGTCATAGAACGCAATCTATTCTGTGGCAGCCATCGGTTAACTTTAGTGTCGGTTGTGTAAAGTTTGGTAAATTGGGCTGGGCGCAGCGCCACGGACGATTATTATCTAGGGAAGGTGCGAACAAGTCCTGTGGCAACTCTGGCTTTCGGGAAGGTTCACAATCAAGGAAGCACTTTGCCGTAATGTCTGGACCTTACAAAAAGTACTGACACCGAGTGTGGATTTTCCCGAAAGCCCCGCAGGGCAAGCCCTTAAGCCTGCATCTGCGGTGTTGCAATTTTTATTAAGGACTATGGCCATTAACTGCAAACTGCGCCTGGCAACTGCAGGCTTAAGGGCTTGCAGAGTACTCACGGGACTTATTAGCACCTTCCTTAGTCACTGAACGAATATCTGGAGCAGATGATGAGCGAACAAACCCGTTTACTGATGGTGGATGACGATACTGAGCTGTGTGAGCTGATCGGCGACTATCTGGAGAACGAAGGCTTTCTGGTGGAGTTTGCTCACAACGCGGACGATGCGCAGCATAAACTGCAACGTGCTGAACGTTATCAGCTGATGATACTGGATGTGATGATGCCGGGGCGTAGCGGTATGGACCTGTTGCAGGAGATTCGTCCGCGTTTGCAGCTGCCGGTGATTATGCTGACCGGTCGTGGTGAGGATATTGATCGCATTCTGGGACTTGAGATGGGGGCGGATGATTACCTCAGTAAACCCTGTAATCCGCGGGAACTGGTGGCGCGTATCAAAGCGATCCTGCGCCGGGCAGGTCCTAAAGAGCACCAGACGTTGTTTCCCGACCAGCCGGTGTCAGAAGCGGGGATACAACTTGACCCCGGCATCCGCGAAGTGCGCATTGCACAGCAGACGCTGGAGCTGACGGGTACTGAGTTCAATGTGCTGGCCTATTTGATGAACAATGCCGGCACGGTGATCAGCAAGGAGCAGCTCACAGAGTTGGTGTTGCACCGTAAATTAACCGCCTATGACCGGGCCATCGATGTGCATGTGAGCCGGGTCCGGCAGAAGCTGGGTAAGTTGTTACCCAATAGCGATGTGATTAAAACCGTGCGCGGTGTGGGTTATCAGTTTGTCCGGGGTGCCTGATGCGCTGGTATAAACGGCTCTTTGTTAAGATTTTTCTCGCGATCTGGCTGGCCAGTACGATTGTGTTGCTGGCAACCATTGCCATCGTGGGGGGCGTGTCGGAGCGTTCCAATTTTCGCAACTTGGTGGTTGCAACCGCACAGGGGCACGCGGAGCGCGTCATAGACCGTTATGAAGGGGACGGAAATTGTGATCGTCCGCTCCGTCGTCCCCCGCCTATTCGCGCGCTGCGCTTTGATCGTCATGATTGGGACGATGATGACGGTGACCATCGTGGTCGAGACCGTCGTCACCACCGTGAAGAGATGCTTGAGCGCTGGAAGAAGCGTAACCTGATTCGTATCACGGATACGGACAAGGATAAGATCGTCATTGGTCCACGTGAGGGCTGGCCGACGTCGTTTGAAGTGATCAGTTTTGATTTGATCTCCGATCATCAGCGCAACTATCAGGTTGAGGTGGCTCTGGACCTTAAGCACTCCTCATTTATCCACATCCTACAGGTGCTGATCTCCTTCCAGATCGCGCTGAAGGTGATGCTGATGTCGGTGGTTGCCGCCAGTCTGGTGACCTGGATTATTGTACGACCGATTAATCGGCTGCGAGATCATACACAGGCACTCTATAGCGGCGAACTGGCGACCCGCTCGGATAAAGCGTTAAGCAGTCGCGGGGATGAGATTGGCGCGCTATCGCGGGAGTTTGATCAGATGGCGGAGTTTGTGGAGCAGACTCTCACCTCTCATCAAAAGCTGATGCAGGATGTGTCTCACGAGCTGAGAGCACCTCTGGCGCGCTTGCAGGCTGCTGCCGGACTGGCTGAGCAGCGCTGGGGTGATGACGATAAAGTGGTGCAGCGGATTATCCGTGAATGTCAGCGACTGGATGCCCTGATCGGAGAGATCCTATCCCTGTCCAAGCTGGAAAACAGCGAAGCTTCAGGTCCTCCGTTTGCGTTGAGTGAATTGTTGCAGGAGATGATCGAGGACGTACGTTTCTCCAACAGTCAGCGTCAGGTTAACTTCAGTTCAGACTGTGAGTGTCATATCGAGGGCAGCCGGGCTTTGCTGGAGCGAGCGCTGAACAATGTGCTGGGTAATGCCTGCAAACATACCGCCGAGGATGTGGCGATTGATGTGGCGTTAAGTGAAGTGGGCAAGGAGTGTGTGATCCGTATCCGGGATTATGGTACGGGTGTGTCGTCGTCAGCACTGGAGCATCTGTTCGAACCGTTCTATCGCAGTACAACCGAGAACAACGGCTACGGTCTGGGACTGAGTATTGCGCAGCGTGCGGTGCAGCGTTTGAGCGGTACGATTGAAGCGCACAACCATCCGCAGGGCGGACTGGAAGTGGTGATTCGTATTCCTTCACAGAAGGTGTAGCGCGAGGCCTGTGGCTCCGTCTGATCAGCTGATCGGGAGTCGCAGCCTGCGACCAAAACTACCTAGACAAAGTTGTACAAACCGGGCAGATCCAGAATTTGTTCGAGTACACCGAGTGCATTGTGGATCTCATCAATTAACGCCGGATCGCGCAAATCCTCCGGACCGAGCTGATCGCGGTAGTGGTGATTGATCCACCGCTGTAATGCCTGATATAGAGCGGGGGTGAGCAATACACCCTGATGCATGGCTGCCAGCTCGGTATCACTCAACGGGACACGCAATCGCAGGCACGCCGGACCACCACCGTTGTTCATGCTCTGACGCAGGTCCATGAACTCGACCTGTGTCAGCGGATTATAGGATACCAGCAGTTTCTCAATCACCGCCCGGGCAGCATCCTGCTCCTGACACTCAAGGGGTGCCAGTAATAGCATCTCACCGGAGCTTAGCGTCAGCAGCTGGCTGTTAAACAGATAGCTTTTCACAGTGTCTTCTACATTCAGATCCCGACGGCTCACCTGCTCGATATAGAGCGGTGTATTGTCCGGTGTTAAGCGTTCCCAGCACCGCTGTATCTGGTCCAATGAGTGTGCCTGATTCAGCCACGCCTCTTCGTGCAGCAATAATAGATTACGGTGACCGACCGCAATCACATCATTGTGAAAGACTCCCCGGTCGATACTGGCGGGCAGCTGCTGCATGCTCAAACTGTTGTGAGGTCCGAGCTGGTGAGCGCGAATAATGGCTTCGGTTGCTTGCAGACTGTGTCTGGCGGGAAAGAGGCTGGGTTTGAGACTGTCCGGTTGCTGCTGATAACCATAGGTCAGCAGGGTCAGACCGGGTTGGTAATGATCGGCACAGAGTCGGGTGTGGTTGGCGGCGCCTTCATCACCGAACTCAATACTGGCGGGCAGTGGTGGGTGGTGGACAAAAAACTCGCTGTTGCCAAAAATCCGTTTCAGGATGCGGTTGCTCTCTTGTGCTTCCAGACTGCGATGCAGATTAAACAACAGATTGGCGGGTGTGAAATGCAGCTTATGATCGTTGCTGTCTGCCGAACAGGTCACAGTCGCGCTATTGGCTGCCCACATACTGGATGCAGAATAACAGGCCGCCAGTAATTCAGGTGCCTGCCGCGCTGCTGCATCGATCAACTGTGTATTGCTTCCGCTGAAGCCCAGTGTTCGTAACATCTCCAGCCGAGGCCGTAGCTGGGGGGGCATCACCGCTTGCGGTATTCCCAGTTGATGCAAGCGCCACATCTTTTCCAGCCCTTGCAGAGCCGCTTGTTTGGGGGATGCGTCTTGCCCACGATGATCTTCGGACGCCAGGTTGCCCGGCGACAGGCCTGCATAGTTGTGACAAGGGCTGACCAGTCCGTCGAGGTTTAACTCCTGATAACGCATATATCCTCCCACTTACTCTGTATCGGGTGGGTTCAGACCGGGTGGCTCTACTGAGGGGCTGCTCAGTGTTTCGCAGAGTTGAGAGGCCACCGGATAGGCGCAATAATCCGCTGCATACCACGCACTGGCCCGATGGTTCCCGCTGATCCCTGTGCCGCCAAAGGGCAGGGCACTGGAAGCGCCTGTGAGGGGGCGATTCCAATTGATGAGTCCCGCCCGGACGGATTGATCAAACTGGTGAAAGACCTGTGGGTTGTCACTCAGCACCCCGGCGGACAGACCGAAACGGGTGTTGTTGGCTTCCCGAACTGCATGATCAACATCGGTCACCCGAATCACCTGCAGTAACGGACCAAAACATTCCTTGTCTTCTCGGTTTTTTATCGGTGTGACGTCGATCAGGCCGGGCGTGAGATAGGCGAGATGTGCGTCTGGACGGGTCAGCGGGACCAGAGGCTGTGCACCTTGGGAGATGAGCGCTTGTTCGGCAGCCAGTACGTTTTCGGCCGCCTGATTGCTGATCAGTGCACCCATGAACGGTGGTGGTTGCTGGTTGTAGGCACCGACTTGAATCTGACCGATAGCGGAGCTCAGCGCCGCAATAAAGCGATCGCCCTCGACGCCGGTGGGGACTAACAACCGTCGGGCACAGGTGCAGCGCTGACCGGAGGTGATGTAGGCTGATTGAATCGTATGAAACACCGCCGCCGCTGTATCTTTTACGTCGGTGACCAGTAAAGGGTTATTGCCTCCCATCTCCAGCGCCAGAATTTTTTCCGGCTGACCGGCAAATTGCTGGTGCAGGTAACAGCCGGTGGTGGCACTGCCGGTAAAGTAGAGTCCGTTAACGTGTGGATGAGCGGCGAGTGCCGCGCCGGTATCCCGGTCACCTTGTACCAGATTCAGTACTCCGTCGGGCAGTTCCGCTTTTTGCCATAGATGGACCAGCAGTTCAGCCGTGCGGGGCGTCAGTTCGCTGGGTTTAAAAATGAGGGTGTTGCCCGCCAACAGGGCAGGCATGATATGCCCGTTCGGAAGATGCGCGGGGAAATTGTAGGGGCCAAAAATGCCCACCACCCCATGAGGCCGATGCTGTAACCGAGTGATCAGGTCGTTCTGACTGCTCTCCCTGCTGGGAGTGCGTTCCTGATACGCCCGAATGGAGATCTCCGCTTTGCCGAGCATCGCGGTAACTTCGGTTTCGGCTTCCCAGAAGGGTTTGCCGGTCTCTTGCCCAATCGTATCGGCCAGCAAAATACGGTAGTGATCCACCACCTCGTTGAAACGTCTGACCTGAGCCACACGTTGCTCAAAGGTGTGGCCTGCCCATGCGGGAAACGCCGTTATCGCGGATCTGACCGCGAGATCAACCTGATCTGCAGTGGCCGCGCGTCCTTTCCAGATCTGTTCACCGTTACCCGGATTGAGAGATTCCATCGGACTGCCTTCACCGGCGACCCAATCGCCATTGATAAACAGTGATGCTACAGGATTCATGTTGACCTCCCTTTGAGTTCGACGATGCGCAATGTATCCCCCGCGCTAACCTGCAACGCATCGGCCGTGGCCTGAGTAATCGTGGAGATGCTGCCACGTGTGTCTATGCAGGATTTGGTACAGCGGAAATCTGCCAGACCGGTGTTACTGATCAGGAACTCAGGACCATCATTGTCCACGTCACCAATCGCGACCTTTTGATAGCGGCTACTGTGAATCGCCCGGATGTCGCCCAAACGAGTCGACAGGGTTGGGCCTCCATCAAAGATGTCGACGTACTCTTCGTAACGGAATCCTTCGCTTTCCAGCATCTTGCGGGCAGGCTCCGTATTGGGATGGACCTTACCAATCACCGCTTGTGCGCTGTCGGGTAGCAAATGGATATAGATGCTGTGTTTGGGCATCAGCTCAGCGATAAAGACTTTGTTGCCGGAGCCGGTCAGGTAATCCGCTGTGCTGTATTCCATGGAGAAGAAACGTTTACCCAGCCCGTCCCAAAACGGCGACTCGCCATTGTCGTTGGTGAAGCCGCGTAGCTCGGCAATCACTTTGTCGGCGAACCGTTGAGGGTGTTCGGCCATGAAGAGAAAGCGGCTCTTGGAGAGCAAACTGCCATTGGCCGAGTGACGCGCCTCCGGTTGCAGATATAACGTACACATCTCGGAGCAGCCGGTGTAATCGTTACACAGATAGAGGGTGCGGAAGCTGTTGTGGACGTTCAGTTCGCGTGAGGCATGGACCACGGTGCCGATACGGTAGTGATAAAACGGGGCGGTCATACCCACGGCCGAATCAATACCACAGGTACCCACCACTTCGCCGGTATCGGTCTCTTCCATGACGAACAGGTAGTGATCGGGATGAGACGGCTCCGTCTCTTTTACCAGTGCCTTTTCGGTCGCGGCGATGCGCTTCTCAAGTAACTCCCGGTTATCCGGCAGTGAGGTGAAGCCGGGTCCGGTATCGATAGCGATCTGATGCAGAACATCCAGATCTGCGGTGCAAATAGGTCGTATCACTTTCATGTGTTCGCCCCCCTAATTCACAACCCCTGAACCCGCGGCTCAGGTCTGCCGTTTCTGTCTCTGCGTATACAGTGTTACCTGGCGGATCAGTTGCTGCGTTTTACATCGGTACTTTCAAAGATACGATCAGCCGATGCGGCGACAAAACCCTGATAGAGCTGACCGTTGGCCAGCGGGTAACGCTGGGCAAACTCGTAGTAGCAGCCCGGAATTTCTGCGTTGCGGTCGCTGAACGGTACAAGAATGGGCTTCGCTAAGGTGGATGACTGCTCCAGAAACTCTTCCGGTGATCCTTTAACCAGACCGCCAGCACTGTTGAGTGCAAAGCCTTGCTGCAGCAGAAAGTCGTTTACCTTATCGATGGAGTGGTGCGACTGCAGGGCGTTTACCAACAGGGTGAAATGGTTAGGGCGGTAACCGAAGGCGCATAACCAGGCGGCGTATTCACTCTCATCCAGTAGTTGCAGATAGGTATCATGACTCAGTGCCCAATGCCGGCCGGAATAGCTGAAACTGGCCTGGGCAGGCGCATCTTCAGGGATCTGGCTGACGCATTGATGGATGATTTCGGCGGCGCTGTCTGAGAGCTGGTCCACATGCAACTCACTGATAAAAATCTTGGGTAACGTGTTATCCGGGTGTTCAAAGTGTTCGGCAAACAGCTTCTTCGCCGGGAAGTAATATTCACCTCTGGGTTTGTAGCCGGCATTCACAAACGGCGCGGCGATCGTGCGGATACTGACCTTGGGCAGATCAAAGGTACGCAGCGCAATGTGGTCATTGATGAGGGTTGGGTTACGCTCGGCAAACAGCTGGTGGATCAATCGCGCATCAGGATTAATCTTCAGGTAGTCCTGCCACATCGCATCGAGCAGGTTACGCAGATCCTCGGTATTCATAGAGTTACCTCCCGTCCGGTGAGACCGGGTGGCAATCCATCGCGGGCCAGTTGAAACAGCAGTAAAGCGCTGAGGCTGGCACGTTCGGTCAGGCTGTCTAGACAGATAAATTCGTCGGCGCTGTGGATAAGTCCCCCTCTTACGCCCAGCGTGTCGATATTAGGCAGGCCATGGCTACTGAGATTGTTGCCATCGCAGCACCCCCCTGTTGGTTGCCAGCTCAAGTCAAGATCCAGCAGGCCGGCACAGTTTTTTAACAGGCCATAAAGGGATTGGTGAGCATCGTCCATGACTTTTGGCATGCGGCCAAAGCTGCCGTGCAGGCTGGCACTGAAGCCTTCCCGCTGGTTGATGGATAGCTGAATGTTTTCAAGCTGAGTCAGGCACCAGTCGGCATCGTCCGGGCGCTGGATACGGATATTAAACTTCACCACGCAGGTATCCGGCACCTGATTGGTCGTTGTCCCGCCCTCGATAATGCCGGTGTTAAGGGTTAAACCTTCGCGTGCACCATTCAGTTGTTCCAGTTGACTGATCGCCCATGCAGCAGCACTGATCGCGTTGCGGCCTTCCTGTGGGTTGCGTCCTGCATGGGCACTGCGTCCGTTGATACTCAGGGTAAAGTTACCGCTGCCTTTGCGTTCACCCGCTAAGTTTCCATCGGGCAGGGCAGGTTCAAATACCAGCCCCAGATGGTGGCGTGGGGCTTCACGGGCAAACCAGCCGGATGAGCCGGGGGAGCCGATCTCTTCATCTGGATTCAGCAGTACGGTCCAGCCAATGTTGTGATGATCGGGATGTTGCTCAAGGGCTTCCAGCGCACTAAGCATCACCAGTATGCCGCCTTTCATATCCGCTGCACCAGGCGCGTTTAGCGTGTTGTTGTCCTGATAGTGCGCGCTCTGGAAGGCTGAATCTTTGCCGAACACCGTATCCAGGTGACCGGTGAGCAGAATGCGGATGGGGGCATCGGGACGTTTTCGAATCCGCCACAAGCCCCCCAGTTCCTGTTCGATGATATGGCCCTGCATACTGACCCGTTGCCAGGGGTCGAGCGTGTACTTATCCACGGCGGCTTCCAGCCGTTCGGCAAACAGTGCGGCATAGTATTCGCCCACGCGATTGACCCCAACGGGGTTATGGCTGCCACTGTTGATACTGACCAGTTCCAGTAGTCTGTCTTCCATCCATGCGCGGTGCTGACTGAGCCAGTGTAGTGCGGGCTGATCGCTCTCGTGCATGCGCAGGTACATGGTCAGGCCTCCTCTGTACGCGTGTGCAGAAACTGCACCATAGCCTGACCCAGACGTTCGAGTCCGGTGTGGATATCGTCAGGAGGAATAATCAGGGATGGTGCAAGCCGCAACACATCGGGACCGGCGATCAGCACCATGACTCCCGCGTCCTGAGCTTGAACCAGCAGGTTACGGGCTTGCCCCTGCCATTGATCACACAGCTGGCAACCAATCAGCAATCCCTGTCCGCGAATATCGCTGAACAGATGATATCTGTCGTTAAGCTCATCCAGCCCATCCATAAACATCAGATGACGTTCTCGCACACCGTCGAGCAGGTCGCGGTCATTGACCAGTTCCAGCACCCGAGACGCAACGCGACAGCCCAATGGATTGCCGCCGTAAGTACTGCCATGCGTACCCACCGCCATGGCTTGAGCGACTTCGTCAGTGCATAGCATCGCA
Source organism: Pontibacterium sp. (assembly GCF_041587635.1). Lineage (NCBI taxonomy): Bacteria > Pseudomonadati > Pseudomonadota > Gammaproteobacteria > Oceanospirillales > Oceanospirillaceae > Pontibacterium > Pontibacterium sp. Next base: position 12,280 of record NZ_JBFGYC010000021.1, read on the forward strand.
CCAATCGGGAAACCACCGCCCAGTGCCTTGGCTGTTGTCAGGATGTCGGGTTTCACACCGGTGCGCATGTAGGCATATAGCTCACCCGTGCGGCCCACACCGGTCTGAATCTCATCGAAAATCAGTAGGGCATTGTACTGGTTGCATAACTCGCGGGCACGGCGGATGAAATCAGGGTCGGCAGGTAGAATACCGGCTTCTCCCTGTATGGGTTCCATAATCACCGCACATGTATGGTGTGAGATCGCTTTCTCCAGTGCCTGGATGTCGTTAAATGGCAGGTGGCTGATGCCCTCCGGTACCGGACCAAAACCCTCGCTGTACTTCGGTTGGCCGCCTACGCTAACCGTAAAGAAGGTGCGTCCGTGAAAGGCGTTATCAAAGGCGATGATCTGGTGTTTGTCGGCACTGTATTTGTCTACCGAGTAACGGCGCGCCAATTTGAGGGCGGCTTCGTTGGCTTCCGCGCCTGAATTGGCAAAGTAGACCTTGTCGGCAAACGTCATCTGGCAGAGCTGCTGTGCCAACTTAAGTGCCGGTTCATTGGTCCAGACATTACTCAGGTGCCAGAGTTTATTGGCCTGGTCGGTCAGCACCTTCACCAGCTCAGGGTGGCAGTGCCCCAGCGAATTAACCGCAATCCCACCGGCAAAATCGATGTAGCTGCGGCCGTCCTGGTCCCAAATATGAGAGCCTTCACCACGCACGGGAATCACAGCCCCCGGTGCATAATTGGGCACCATCACTGCGTCGAACGTGTGGCGGTTGAGTTCATGAGCCATCCGGCACCTCCTGTGTTGGAGCGATACCTTTCAGTTTAGACACAGTTTCAGAAAGGAAGTTGTTAACGGGTCAAAAAGTGATTAATAGCGGATAAGCTGCGGTTATCTGACGTTAACTTCTGAAATCTTTCAGATTGGCTGGAATTTTTATGCAGGGAGAAAGCAAAGAAAAGGGTGAAAGATTGTGGGGTGCAGACAATAAAAAAGCACCCCTTGAGGTGCTTTTCTAATTCGTGAGCAGTGTGAACGCTTACAGCGCGTCAGGACCGCTTTCGCCAGTACGGATACGGATAACCTGTTCCAGTGGCATAACGAAGATTTTACCATCACCGATTTTGCCAGTGTTTGCAGTAGAGGAGATCGCTTCGATCACCTGATCAACCATATCGTCGTCGACAGCGACTTCGATTTTTACTTTTGGAAGGAAATCTACAACGTACTCTGCGCCGCGATACAGTTCGGTATGACCTTTCTGACGACCGAAACCCTTGACTTCAGTAACAGTGACACCCTGGATACCGATTTCGGACAGGGCTTCACGGACGTCATCCAGTTTGAACGGTTTAATAACCGCGCTGACCAGCTTCATAACGTTCTCCTATTTGTCTTCTTGTCGCCCCTGCGGGCACGAGACATATTTATACTCAAAAGTAGATTTTGACCTAGTATACCCAGATTTCGCGAACTTTTCTCAGGGCTGTTTATAAATTGACCCTGTGGGTTTTACGAAAACGGAAAAAGGGTGCCGAAGCACCCTTAACTATTTGAGGCAAATGGATTATTTCGCAGAAGTGAATTCTGGATACGCTTCCATACCACACTCGGACAGGTCGACACCTTCGTACTCTTCCTCTTCGGATACGCGGACACCCATCACAGCTTTGATTGCCAGCCATACGACCAGGCTTGCTACGAATACCCAACCGAAGATAGTCAGTGCACCAATGATCTGACCGGAGAAGGTAACGTCACCGTTGGTAACCGGTACCAGCAGCAGACCCAGCAGACCCACTACACCGTGTACGGAGATCGCACCTACAGGGTCATCAATCTTCGCTTTATCCAGTGCCAGAATGCTGAAGACAACCAGCGTACCACCGATAGCACCAAACAATGTTGCCTGCAGTGCCGTTGGCGTAGAAGGCTCCGCGGTGATCGCAACCAGACCCGCCAGTGCACCGTTCAGTGTCATGGTCAGGTCCGCTTTACCGAACAGCAAGCGTGCTACGATCAGGGCTGCAACGACACCACCTGCAGCAGCTGCGTTGGTGTTCATGAATACCACAGCGACAGAGTTAGAGTTTTCTACATCGGAGGTCGCCAGTACGGAACCGCCGTTGAAGCCGAACCAACCCAACCACAGTACGAATGTACCCAGTGTTGCCAGTGGCAGGTTTGCACCCGGAATCGCGTTAACCGCACCGTTTTTAGCATATTTGCCTTTACGCGCACCCAGTACCAGCACACCCGCCAGCGCTGCAGCAGCACCTGCCATGTGTACGATGCCGGAACCTGCGAAGTCAGAGAAGCCCAGATCGCCAAGGTTGTACATACCGAATACGTCGTTGCCGCCCCAGGTCCATGAGCCTTCCAGTGGGTAGATCACACCGGTCATCACAACTGCGAACGCCAGGAATGCCCACAGCTTCATACGTTCAGCCACTGCGCCGGATACGATAGACATCGCCGTTGCAACGAATACCACCTGGAAGAAGAAGTCAGCCGATGGAGCGTAGGTTGCTGGCTCTTCAGCACCGGTGAAACCGTCACCCGTGATGCCGCTCAGCAAATATTCACCGCCGTACATAATTGCGTAACCGGACACCAGGTACATGGTGCAGGAGATCGCGTACAGAGCGATGTTTTTGGTCAGAATTTCAGTGGTGTTCTTAGCACGAACCAGACCGGCTTCCAGCATGGCGAAACCTGCCGCCATCCACATGACCAGTGCACCACACACCAGAAAATAAAACGTATCCAGTGCATATTTAAGCTGGGTTACATCACCCGCTGTTGAATTCAGAAGTTCTTCCATTGGTAAGGTCTCCAGAAAATCTCAAATAGGGTTTATAGGGCGTCGTTACCGGTTTCACCGGTACGGATTCGAATAGCCTGTTCCAGCGGCATAACAAAAATTTTGCCATCGCCGATTTTTCCGGTTTGTGCAGCGGTGCTGATCGCTTCTACAACCCGATCAACCAGCTCATCGTTGACGGCTGCATCAACACGGACTTTTGGCAGAAAATCCACGACATACTCGGCGCCACGGTACAGTTCGGTGTGACCTTTCTGACGGCCAAAACCTTTAACTTCACTGACGGTGATACCGTTAATACCGATTTCAGATAGTGCTTCCCGGATGTCATCCAGTTTGAACGGCTTGATAACCGCAGATACCAGTTTCATTTGTGTTATCCCCCGATACTCTGTTGTTACTGTGAGTGCATGTCACAGCGCAAATGAATCAATTGGTTTGATCTGTGTATAGCGAGGGTCGTGCCATGTTTTTAAAAGTTGTTTTAAAACATGTGGTTACTCTGTTTTGCGTGAGTGGGTGAATGATTGAGGCGCACTTATGGCGCACGAGTCTGTAGTCTGGCAGTGCACAATTCGGGTGCGTGCACCATTTTGAGGCGCGCCCCAATAGTGCGCGTGAACCTGCTATAGTCGGGGTCTGAAAAATGCATAATGTTGAGGCACAACATGATTAACCAGAAACTGATTGATGGTCTGAGTGACCAGTTTGCGCAACTGATGTCTGGACAGGCGCAACTGCCCGGTGAAGAGATGATGAAAGAGCAGGTGAGTGCGATCCTGCAAGGCACCTTTAACCGACTGGATCTGGTGACCCGTGATGAGTTTGATGCTCAGAAAGCTGTGTTGATGCGTACGCGCGAAAAGGTTGAACAGCTTGAGAAAACGTTAGCAGAACTGGAGCAGAAACTGACAGAGCGCGACGCCTGATCTATTTCTGACGAGCTGGTAGGCGGCAACGGAACCTGTCGCGGCCAGCTTGCTGTATTTCCCGATCCAAGGAAGGATGTTATGTCACTCGCAATCGTCCACACCCGTGCACAGGTGGGTGTTGAAGCCCCTGAAGTTACTGTTGAAGTCCACCTGTCCGGTGGTCTGCCCGCACTTTCAATCGTCGGCCTGCCCGAGACTGCGGTGAAAGAAAGCAAAGAACGCGTGCGCAGCGCACTGATCAACTCCGGTTTTAAGTTCCCCCAACGCCGCATCACCATCAATCTCGCCCCTGCGGACTTGCCTAAAGAGGGTGGCCGGTATGATCTGGCGATTGCTATTGGCATTCTGGCGGCCAGCCAGCAGGTTCCGATGGAAGCGTTAGAGCAGCGGGAGTTCCTTGGCGAGCTGGCATTGTCCGGGCAGGTACGCCCGGTGCGCGGAGTACTGCCTGCGGCGATGCGTTGTGCGGAGAAAGGTCATAGCCTGATTCTGGCGCAGGATAACCGCGAAGAAGCGGGTATCGTACGCAGTCTGGCCATCTATCCCATTGAGCATCTCCTGCAGCTAGTCTCACATTTGTTGGGCAGCGAGCTGGTGCCCCGATATTGTGCAGAAAATAGTCAGGCACTGGCTGCGCCGAAATACCCTGATCTGCAAGATGTTAAAGGACAGAGTAAAGCGAAGCGGTTGTTAGAGATTGCAGCGGCTGGGCAGCACAATCTGATTTTGGCAGGTCCGCCAGGTAGCGGGAAAAGCATGTTGGCGAACCGTTTACCCGGATTGTTGCCCTTGATGCAGGAGGGTGAGCGGTTAGATGTGGCGGCGGTGTATTCGGTGTCCGGTATCAGCGGGGATGTTATCAGCGGACGGCGTCCCTTCAGAGCGCCCCATCATACCGCATCGGCGGTGGCACTGGTGGGAGGGGGCAGCAGTCCCCGTCCGGGTGAGATCTCACTGGCCCATCAGGGTGTCCTGTTCTTAGATGAGTTACCCGAATTTAATCGCAAGGTGTTGGAAGTGCTGCGCGAACCGATGGAGTCAGGCGAGATCCTGATCTCCCGCGCCGCGCGCCAGTGTAGTTTTCCTGCCCGCTTTCAGTTGATCGCGGCCATGAACCCCTGTCCTTGTGGGTATTACAACGACGGCACCGAGCGGTGCCGTTGCAGCCCGGATATGGTGCGCCGTTATCAGGAGAAAATATCGGGTCCGTTGCTTGATCGTATCGATATGCAGCTTTGGGTGAGCGCCATCTCCAAGCAGGAGATGCTGGAACATACGGGCACCAATGAAACCAGCGCTCAGGTGCGGGAACGGGTGGTGGCTGCCCGTGAACGCCAGATTCAACGTCAGGGATGCTGTAACCAGCAGCTGGAAGGTCCTGAGCTGGAACGACAGTGCGCAATCAGCGAAGACGACAAACTGATGCTGGTGAATGCACTGGAGAAAATGCAGCTGTCGGCGCGGGCCTTTCATCGCATCTTGAGGGTCGCCAGAACCGTCGCGGATCTGGCCGGGCTGGAGCAAGTGGGAACCTCCCACCTGCTGGAAGCCCTGAGTTACCGCCGTGGACTTACGCCTGTTCCAGCATCTGCACGAAGTCTTTAAACGGCACGGGAGGGCTGTACAGATAGCCTTGTACCTGATCGCAGCCGTGCTGGATCAGGAAATCGAGCTGTTCAGGGGTTTCGACCCCTTCTGCGACTACTTTCTTATCCAGACTGTGGGCAAGGTTAATAATCGCACGCACGATTTCGGCATCGTTCGGGTTGTCTGCCACATTGCGGATAAAGGAGCGGTCAATTTTCAGGGTACTGATCGGAAGCTTCTGTAACAGGGCGAAGGATGAATAGCCGGTGCCGAAATCATCCAGTGCAAAGTCGATGCTCAGATTAGACAGTTCCTGCAGACAGTAACTGACATGTTGTTCATCGCTGATCAGGGCGGACTCAGTCAGTTCAAACTCTAAAAATGCGCTGTTGATCTGATTCTGGCTGATAATGCGATGGATAGTCTGTGACAGATTACTGTCCTGAAACTGGCGGAACGAGAGATTCACACCAATACGGCAGTTGTCGTAACCCTGTAGCTGCAACTCCTTGAGCTTTATCCCGGCTTGGTGGATGGCCCAGTAGCCAATCGGGATGATCATGCCGTTGCGTTCGCAGAGACCGATAAATTCCGCTGGCATAATCAGGCCCCGTTTCGGGTGGCGCCAGCGGATCAAGGTTTCTGCACCGGCGATCTTGCCGCTTTCCAGATCAATTTGTGGCTGGAAAAACAGCTCAAATTGATTGGCCCGCAAGGCAAATGCCAGCTCAGGTTCCAATTCGCTTTCGCTGCACTGTTTGTTATCCAACGACGGGTCGTAGACCTGATACGTGCCGGGATGCTCTTGTTTAGCCTGTAAGCGGGCGCGTGTAGCGCGGCGCATCAGTTCATCCAGATCCAGTTCGTCGGACGAGGTGTAATAGGCAATACCGATGCTACAAGGCAGGATCGAACTGCGGTTGTTGGTTTTGTAAGGGGAGCTGGTCGCGAGCAGCAGTGTTTTGACCTGTTGCCGGGTTTTTTCGTGCAGATCGTCATCCGCTTCGCACGCGAGCATGATAGCGAACTCGTCGTTGCCCAGACGGTGTATGTTATGGGCGTGCGGTGTGGCGTTGATCAACCGGTCCCGCAATTGTAAAACAATCTCATCACCGGCCTGATGGCCGTGCTGG
>NZ_JBFGYC010000022.1:0-17796 GCF_041587635.1 Pontibacterium sp.
CATGATGATGCGATGCGTCGAATTGGTAAGCAAGTAGATGATCACGAAACCCGCTTGCGTGATCTGGAAGATGATGTCCGCAACCTGCAGGGTGATCGTCGCGCTGTAGCTGGCGGCTGGAAAGTTCTGGCTACGATTGGCGCTTCTGTAGCAACAATCACAACTATTGCCATTGGCTTGGCTACGTACGTCTCACAGACGGCAGGAGGATGATGTGAAGCATCTTTCAGTTCTTTGTATGTGCATTGTGCTTTCAGGCTGCGGATTGACCGAAGCTGTGACAATAGCAGGCGGTATCACTGCCGTTATCTGTGGCACCACAACAGAGCAAGGCCGTGCAGATATTCGCGATAAGCAGAAATTACCAACTGATATCTGCGGTGATCTGAGGGGGGGCGAATAATGCCTTTTCAATCAGAGCTTGTTATCAGTCCCAAGAACGGCAAAGAGTGGGTACTGAGGGAGCAGCTGGTTTATCGCTCCCATGAGCAATGCCGAGTCGTTAATGCTCATAAGGGGTTTATCTGTGATCTCGCTTCCATTCCTCGCATCTTTCGTCCGGTGTTTCCTGTTCATGGAAAGCATACCCGGGCAGCTGTGATTCACGACTGGCTCTACAGGAATAAGCTAGGCAAGCGCAAAGAAGCAGACCTGATCTTTCTTGAAGCAATGGAAGAGCTGGGTGTATCCCGATTTAAACGTTACACCATGTACGCCGCGGTTCGCGCCGGCGGCTGGACTTATTGGAGCTGAAACTATGGAACAAGCATCTAAAGGCAATCCGATTCAGGGCTTTGCGCCAAGCGAAATTCGTAACGGCGTCACTACGCTGGATCTTAATGATGTCGAGGCGATTCGAATTAGCGCAGACGCAGAGTATTACATCAACGGCGCGTTAGCGAGTAAGGCGATTATGCCTGCCGGAGCTACGGTGATTAGTGGGCGCATCAATGAGCTGACTTTCACTTCTGCGACAACCGTTGAGATCATGAAGGCGTAACCCGAATGACTACAGTTACCGCTATCGACATTCGCCCAGACGGCTGGTCTGCTGACGTAACAATTTCAGGTTGGGCAGGCCAGCAGGGAAATGTGGGTTACGATTTCGCCGGGTTCTCTCTACTGGTTACGTCTGAAGGGTATTCTGGGGCCGGAGCGCCGACCACTGTGACGCGCACGGTATTAGCAACTACTCCTGTTCGTCAGGTATACCCCAATGAAGCGCTGCTGGAAGAGACGGATAGCGGTCCCGATCTGATCGTGCGCGTAGCGCTAAGCCAGTGCGTATACGATGATGACAAGGATGGTGGGGTGGGGACTTCCGGCGTGGATCCTGTCGCTACTGTTCCGGCAAGCTGGGCTTCTATTGCTGGCGGCTCAACGGATAGTGCTTCGCTGGTCGCCTCCAACAGCTCTGCTGTCGACTACCCTAAAGTTATCGGTCAGTGGGACATGGGAGAAACGCCCGTGATGCAGCGCGTTGAGGATGATTTCCCAATTGCGTTTCGTGCGCGTCATGGGTTTGGTGTTGCTGCTGCCGTACTGTCTGCTATCGGCGCAGCCAGCGCTCACCAAGAGATTGCAACCGAGACAGCGCTCAGCTTGATCAGTCCTTTGGTTGGCAAGCACAGGGAAGCCTACAAGATAAACGCGTCAATAGATGGGTTTACGCAGGGCGAAGAAATCATCCTTAGGGCTGCTGTCTATCCGGTCATAGGAGATGCAGACTCTGTGCTCGACACAGAAATGAATACTGATGTAAACGATCACCCTCGTGGCTTGACGAGAGAATCGTGCTACTGCGATAAAACAGGAGCGATGAAGCAGTATGCCGTGGTGGATACTGCCGGTATTGATGCATCTGGCGTTGTGTCTGGGGTGTTAGCAGAAGCAGATGAAAGCCCATATCTCACTATTGGCGGGGCTCTCGCAGGTGGCGCGAACGTTATTTACTGTAACGACGGAGCGCATGACATTCTCGGCGTTAACCCAGCCTCTGTAGCTGCTTTGGATTACGCTATTGAGGTTATGCCGCATCCAAGCTCTACAGCCGTCCAGCTAAACCGTAGCGGCAATGCTAGGAGCTACAAAGCCAAACGGCTGATGTATCGAAATCTACCGATTAACTACACTTCGGGGAACGGCTGGCTGGATGGCGAGAATAACGATCAGGCTTTGATCTTCAAACAGGTGGCGTTCAACTCAACAGCCACACCAACAGTGGGTCTTGCGTATCGCTCTAAGGCATGTCATTTGATTGGCTGCACTGGACTGGGAACGGATCACTACGAATCGTTTAGTACGTCACGCGTGGCATACACGTTTACCGATTGCGAGATTAGCTCGCGATTCAAAACAACGGCGTGTTACGCGGCTGTAGGCAATCGGTCTGCGGTAGGCGGTCTCACCTCATTTCAGGAAACAACAGTTTCCAATGCAGCGCCTGCCATGAAAAACCTGATGCTGGAGCATAATGCGCTAATGGATGTGCACTCCTCTACGGATGCGACGATTCGCTTTGGTTCGGATGAGGCGCTGGAGGATGTGTCCTTGATTGGCAACGTTGTGGAGGTAAGCACCGTTATAACCTCTCAGCCTGCAATGTTTGTTGGCGCTGACAGCTCAACAGTCCCGGTGCGTAACGTTTTAATCGCTCACAACACTGTGACTGGCGAGCGAAACAATTGGGCATACAACGATGAAGGCGCTACCGCAAATGTCCGCGAAAATCTGTGGTTTGTCGGAAACGCTGTGCGCTCTTTCAACATCAAGGGAGACGTGTTTCATCATCCTGTCGATGGCAAGAGTGGCGGACGCATCGGCAACCGAGCGATGATGTGCGGCGTTAACTGTTGGGACAATCGCTACGACGGCGCGGCTTCCAGCACGTTTGTTCAGGATTACGCAGGCAGAAATGTTGAGTACGTAGATCAGCCGGACCAAGTGTTCGGCCAGATGGGTTATACGGACGAGCAGTCGTCCGATGTGGGCGGAGGAGGCAATGGAGACTATATGCCGGCCTCTGGTTCGCCACTTGTCAGCATTCTGGCAGATTCGTTTATCAGCTACGACCAAAACGGGAACCCGGTTAGTAGTCAGATCGGCGCGTTGTTCATTCCTCGCATCTCGACAAAGGCGAGCAGCCTTTCACTGGGCCTGAATTTGTCTCTATGAGCCGCAAGGTGGGCTTAGGTTTCTCCTGGGTCAGCTCCTGCAGTATTAGGCCGGTCTGGCGAAATATCCCCTCATCATGGCGATAAAGGCGGTTCGATTCCGCAGGCAATGCAGGTTCGATTACTGCCCGGCTACCAATTGTTGAAGGGCCGTCCGGGAGGACCGCTATCTATGCCTAAATTCAAATGGACAGACAAGCGAGAGCTGTTCTGTGCCGAATACCTAGCTTGTGACCTGAACGCGACACGAGCCGCCATCAAAGCCGGATACGCAGAAAAAAACGCTGTTAAAGAAGCGTCCCGGCTAATGCAATTCCCTGAGATCCTTCAGCGTATTGCTGAACTCAAAGCTGAACGTATTGAGCGCACCAAAATCGATGCTGATTATGTGCTGCGCCAGGCAGTAAAGCTTCATGAGCGCTGCATGCAGGAAGTAACACCTAAGACCGACCGCAAAGGCGAACAGCTTAAAGACGAAGAAGGCAATGCGATCTTTGAGTTTGACTCGTCTGGAGCTGCAAGGTCGCTTGAGCTGGTCGGCAAGCATATTGGCGTGCAGGCGTTCAAAGAGAAGCTGGACGTTGAAGTTGGAGCTAAGAAATCCCTTCAGGAGCTTCTGAGAGAAGCCGCGCAGGATGAATAGGGCCGAAGAAGTCGCTCTGGCAGATGAATACATAGAGCGATTCGATAAGGGCGAACTGACCGATAAGAAAGAGTTGCTGGTCGCTCTTAGCCTGAAATGGTTCAGGCTCAATACGCTTTATAAGATCAAGGTGAAAACCTCTTCCAGTAAGAACGGGAAGGCGATCAGCAGGGTCAAGCGATTCAGACCCAACAAGGCGCAGCGTCAGCGCTACCTTGAAGGCTTTACGCGAAACATCATCCTGAAAGCACGACAGCTTGGTTTTACAACGTTTGAGATGATCGATTCACTGGATGACTGCATCTTTAATGAAAACTACTCGGCTGGTTGTATTGCTCACAAGCTGGATTCAGCAAAGGATATTTTCAGGAATAAGATCAAATTTGCTTACGAGAAAATTCCAGCTGTATGGCGCCAGATCTTTGATGACATCGACTTTGATTTCCCGGTACCAGTAAATGACAAAGGGGAAGGATATGTCTTCTCTAATGGCTCATCTATACAGGTGGGTACCTCGTATCGAGGCGACACGCTACAGCGCCTTCATGTATCCGAGTTCGGCAAGATCTGCGCTAAGTTCCCAGACAAAGCAGAAGAGATCGTCACTGGTGCTTTTGAGGCTGTTCCGCTCGATGGGCAGCTAACGCTTGAATCCACCGCTGAAGGCAATGAAGGCTATTTTTTCGATTACTGCCAAGAGGCACAAGCAATCGAGGGAATGGGCACTGAGCTAACACCGCTCGACTTTAAGTTTCACTTCTTCCCATGGTGGGATGATCCGAGCTATACGCTGCCGCCCGACACGGTGGTTATTCCTGCCAAGTCGCAGGAGTACTTCGCAAAACTTGAGGCGGAGATTGGCCAGAAGTTATTGCCAGGGCAAAAAGCTTGGTACGTGAAAAAGGCTGCAGTCCTCAAGGACAAGATGAAGCGAGAGTATCCATCAACGCCTAAAGAAGCGTTTGAGCAGGCGATTGAAGGCGCTTATTACGCTACTGAAATGGCGAATGCTCGACAGAAAGGCCGAATTCGTAGCATTCCTTACGACCCCCGACTGCCGGTTTATACGTTCTGGGATCTGGGGCGCAACGATGCCATGTCGATCTGGTTCATGCAGTACGTTCACATGGAATACCGCTTTATTCGGTACTACGAGAACAGCGGCGAATCTATCCAGTTCTACCTCAAGAAGCTGCTTGAATTTGGCTATGTGTACGGGACTGTGTTTCTGCCACATGACGCAGAGATAACCGACCTTACACGTGCTGACAACAAGAGCCGAAAGCAAATCGTTCAGTCTGCTGGTTTCGATGTAAAAGTGGTGCCTCGCGTACCAGCCAAAGGCGAAGCTATTCAGGCGGTGCGCGACATTCTGCCCTTGTGCTGGTTTGACGAAGAGAATGCCGGCCAGGGTGTTAAGTGCTTGGATCATTACCGTAAGGAGTGGGACGACAAGCTGGGCGTATTTAAAGATCGTCCGCGTCACGACTGGGCATCACATGGTAACGATGCTTTTGAGCAGTTTGCACGCGGCTTTATCGAATATGAAGAGCCGGAGTCATTTGAACCGGAGGCGTGGGGATGACAGCAAAAACAATAGGCTTTAAGTCGCTGGTGAAGCTGGCGGATAAGGGCGCAAAGCCTGAGAAAGATCCTTCCTATCAGTTCGGAAGCAAAACATTCCGAGAGAACCCTAAGCCACCAGGCAAGCACGCACAGGCCAAGTAATGAGCGAAATAATCACACTCGATAATCCAGAACATTTTCTGGCTGACGTCACTATGGCTAAGCGCATTGCTGAAGCGCTGTATAAGCATTACCCCGACCATGTATGGATGGTGAATGCGGACAACGGCAACAACATTGCCACTGTTCAGCTGGGTGGAGTTACCGGCAAATACGGCTTTTATCTTCACTTGGATAAGCTTTCTGTGGGCATGGGTGAGGTAATGCGCGCAGGTGGTGAGATTCTGGAGCGCTACCGGTTGCATCGTGGTCGGCGCAAGGATGATGAGATAGCGAACCTTTCACGCGATATTGCAGGGCGAGTTGCACATGCAGAATGATGAATTTGCTCAAATAGATGCGGAGGAATCACCGCAATCAAACAATGATGATGTGTACTGGCTGCAGCTTGCTCGCACGATGTACTCAGCGTCTACTGATTTTCTAGATAGCTCTGTTCGAAAGCGCGTTGAAAAGAACGTGGCGCACTTCAATAATCGGCACGCCAAAGATTCAAAGTTCAACTCGCCGAACTATCGCAACCGAAACAGGATGTTTCACCCTAAAACGCGTAATGGCGAGCGCTCCAATGAAGCAGCGTTTGCAGCGGCGATGTTTTCGACCGCAGATCTGGTGTCTATTGGGGCTTCAGATCCATCCAATCCCGCTGTTCAGGCTAGCGCCGAGATTCATCAGCAGCTGCTAAATCATCGATTGGAGATCACCATTCCTTGGTTTTTGACTGCAATGGGTGCCTATCAGGAAGCTCAGGTATTTGGCTTATGTGCCTCATATAACCATTGGAAGTATCGGGAACGCACTTATAAGGAAGACGTTCAGGCTTTACACCCACTGACCGGCGAGCCGCTATTTATTGACGGCGAGCCTGCAATGATCGAAGTGGATCAGGTGGAGGTGATCGAGGATGAGCCGTGCATTGATCTGATTCCATTTGAAAATCTACGTTTTGATCCTGCTGCTGACTGGCGCGACCCAATCAACAAAAGCCCGTACGTGATCCGAGAAGTGCCGATGTATGCAGGCGATGTTCTGGCTCAGATGAGCAGCGAAGACAGCAAGACCGGTGCACAACCTTGGCGTGAGTACACGTTGTCGGAGCTTCTTTCCAGTGAAGATGAGAAACGCGATGACAGCACGCAGAGAGCCCGAGAAGGCGAAGAGCGACAGCCTACATCAGAGACTCAGGCAGGTGGTGAATTCACTACTGTATGGCTGCGAGAGTACTTCGTTCGCAAAGATGGTGAAGAGTACGTCTATTGGACGGTGGGTAATAGTCTGATTCTGGCTGATCCAGTGCCGCTTGAGGAAGTATATCTGCACGGCGAGCGACCAATCACCCTGGGCATCTGTGTACTGGAAGCACACAAAACCTATCCGACTTCGCCTGTAGAGCTGAATAGTCAGCTGCAGGAACGCGTGAACAGCGTGGTGAACCAGCGCGCTGACAACGTGGATCTGGTGCTAAACAAGCGCTATTACATCAAGCGCGGCGCGAAGATTGATACGCCTGCACTAATGCGAAACACACCAGGGGGCGGTGTCGTGATGGATGACATCCATGCAGACATTCGCACCGAGAGTACTCCAGACGTAACAAGCTCAAGCTATGCGGAGCAAGATCGCCTTGATGTGATCATGGACGAATCCGCCGGCGCTTTTAGTCAGTCCAGCGTACAGAATAACCGTGCTCTTAATGAGACAGTTGGCGGCATGGAGATGATGAATGCCGGTGCTTCAGCAATCTCTGAATACACCATTCGAACCTTTGTTGAGACTTGGGTAGAGCCAACGCTACGCCAATTGGTGAAGCTGGAAGCCGCTTACGAGACAGACGACACCCTGCTTGCGCTGGCCGCAGGAAAAACTGACCTGTTTCAGCGCTACGGCCAGAACCTGAAGCTTGATGCGCTACTTGATGCAGAGCTAACCGTTCGCGTGAAGGTAGGCATGGGAGCAACAAACCCGCAGCAGAAGTTAGAGCGTATGCGTACAGGCTTCATGACTGTAGGCCAGATTGCGCCGCAGGCTATACCGCGCATCAAGGAAGAAGAGGTCGTCAAAGAGGTGTTTGGGGCGCTGGGATACAAGGATGGTGCTCGATTCTTTGATGATGCCGAAGAGCAGCCGACCGAACCACCACAAGATCCGATGCTTGTCGTTCGCATGAAAGAGCTGGACCTGAAAAAGTCTGACCAGGAGTTCGGGCAGCAGCTGGCTGCACAAAAACTTCAGGATGAGCGTGATCGCTGGATGGCGGAGCTGGCATTAAAAGAGCGAATTAGTGTAGATGAGCTGGCTCAGAAAACCGGACTGGAGCGAGAGAAGATTCATACTCAGCGCCAGATTGCCGCCGGAAAGCTGACCGAAGGCCAAACCAAGCTACAGCTGCAGGCGGAGAACTTGGCTCAGCGGCACGACACATTCTAAGGTGACCGATGTCTTTTGAAGAGAACGCAGAATTGGATTTCCTGTTTGCTGAAGCAAAGCTTGGGATTGCCGTTGAGGAGTGGCTTGCTTCTGACGTAGGGAAGTATATGAAAGGCCGCGCTGAAGGTGAGCTGGAAGATATTAAGCGAAAGCTAATTGAGCTGCCTGAGTGGCAATCCTCAACAGCAAAGCAGCTGCAGGATAGAGCCAAAATGCTACAAACGATGATGAGCTGGCTTGCTCAGGCGATTGATAACGGCCATGTCTCAGAAATGGCGCTACAGGAAGCCGAATCCGGTCAGTAGCGCAAGCCAAATTTCTTTCTAGGCCTCGCAAAAGCGGGGCTTTTTTATGCACGTAATTATCGGAGATCAATCATGAGCAAAGACTCTATCGTGACAGACGAGTCCGCACAGCATGATGCAGTAGCGGAAGAGCAAGAGATTCGCACCGAGGCAACAGAAGAGGGCCAGTCTGATCTGGATCCTCGTGCCGCTTTGATGGCGGATATTGCCGCTCGCCGCAGCCAGGAACGGGCAGAAGAAAACGGTATTGAGCAGGACGATGATGCCAAGCAGGAAGATGAAGAACTGGAGGAGCGGGAAGCCTCTCCTGATTCACAGGATAAAGGCGAAGCTAAGTCGCCCGCAGGGACACCGGTTTTTGAGCGTGACGGGCAATCATTTGTGCGTTTAAAAATCGATGGGCAAGAAGTAGAGCAGACGCTGGATAAAGTGCTGGCGACAGCGCAAAAACATGGCGCTGCAGATGCGCGCTTGAATGAAGCCGCTCAGCGATACCAGCATCTACAGAAGTACGAACAAGACCTGACTCAGCGAGAGCAGCAGCTAGCAAAGCTAAATGATCAGAAGCCACCCGAGCAGGGCGCCGAAGACATTGCAGACCTTGCTAAGCAGCATGCAGAAGCGATCTATGAAGGTGACCAAGAAGCAGCAGCGGAAATTTTAGGCAAGATGCTGAATGCGGGGCGTCAACCGGCCACCCCGAGCATTGACCCTAATCAGGTGGCCGAGCAAGCCACCGCCAGCGCCATGGAGCAGGTGCGAATCCAGATGCACAACGCAGAAGTTAAGCGCATTAATGACAACTTTTCGCGGGACTATTCAGATGTCGTGAAGGACGATGACCTCTATTCGATGGCAAAAATCCATGCCAAAAAACTGCGCACCGAAAACCCCGACAAGTCTCTGGAAGAGGTTATGACGGAAACCGGCGAGCATATACGGAACTGGAAGGCATCCATCCAAAAGCAGGACGCTGACAAGGCCCGCAAAGAGCGTAAGCGTCGAGCTGCGAAGTCAGTATCTGGAACCAATCAATCTGCGAGTATTGGCGAGGACAAAGCGCCCCCGCCGACTCGCTCGCAGACCATTCGAAACATGCGTAAAGGGCGCGCTGGCGCCAACTAATTGCATTACCCAACTAACTAACGTTGAGAAACGTAAGGAGATAGACCATGGCCGGACAGGTATGGGCAACAGACACTCTCGGCGGATACATGTACTCCGACGAACTTTCCGAAACGCTGCGTACTGAGCTGCAGCCAAACTGCCGCTTCCGTCAGATGTGTGACATCGAAGAAGGCAAAGGCGAAAACAAAGGCGACCGTCTCTACTGGAACGTTTATGGCAATGCCAAAACGGAAGGCGGCGCACTGACTGAAAACACGGCAATGCCAGAAACCGAATTCGATATCCGCCAGGAAAGCATGGTGGTGACTGAGTACGGCAATTCCGTTCCTTTTACCGGAAAGTTGGACAATATGTCTAAACACCCGGTTGAAAAGATCGTTAAAAAGGTCATGAAGAACGATGCGCGCAAGGTGCTGGATAAGGCGGCGCACGCTCAGTTCGACCTGACACCGGTGACAGTATCTGCAGCAGCAGGCACGAGCTCGACAGCAATCACCACTGAAACTGGCGGCTGCACCATCACCAATAACGCCGCTCTGACCAAAGAGCACGTCAAGAAAATTGCCGATGAAATGAAAGAGCGAGATATCGTTCCTTTCGACGGCGATGATTACGCATCTCTGGCGCGCCCTTCCACTTTGCGCACCTTCAAGGATGATCTGGAAGGCATCAGCGTTTACGTTGAAACGGGCTTTAAGCAGATCATGCACGGCGAAATCGGTCGCTACGAAGGCATTCGCTTCGCCGAACAGACCAACGTAGCCACCGAAGGCTGGACCAACGGCAAGTCTGATGCGGCTTTCTTCTTCGGTGCAGACACCGTATGCGAAGGCATCGTAATTCCTGAAGAAGTCCGCGGCAAGATCCCGACTGACTACGGTCGCTCCAAGGGTGTTGCATGGTACTACCTGGGTGGCTTCGGCCTGTGTCACACCGATGCTGCTGAAGCACGCATCCTGAAATGGGATAGCGCAGCGTAAGCCGCGCCTTTCCTGTTCTCCATCAATTAGCTGCAGAGAGGTAATTACCCATGGCTAAGTCTAAAAACGGCAGCACTGGCGGCCTGAAAAAAGGTGTCACGTTCAGCGAAAGCGCCTCCCAGAAAAACACCAATACCCACAAGCAGGGCGGCAGTCAGCGCGCTCAGAAGGGTTCTGATCGAATCTGATCAATCACAGTAATGAAAAGGGCCTTAGGGGCCCTTTTTTTGTGGAGCATTGAAATGCGTAAGAACCGAGATTGCTACTGGGATGACCAGTGGGGCGGGGAAGGATCAAAGCGCGAAGGCGTGGATCGATTGCCGCAACGTGATTCTGCATCTGACGGCGTAGTTGGGCGCGAACGCCTGTACCCGGATCACCGTATTAACCGGAATAACAACCATGCACCTGGAGAGCTTTGCGATGATTAACGCTAAGACCGACCCAATCGAAGAAGTTAAGGCCTACGCAAAGCAGGTTTTAAATATGCGAATCGCCTCCAATGCTGGTGATGACACCATTCGGAACAAAGTTTCTGCTGAACTAGAAAAACGCGAAGCTGCTGCTGGTGAGCAGCCAGAGCAGCCAGAGCAGCCAGAGCAGCCAGAGCAGCCAGAGCAGCCAGAGCAGCCAGAGCAGCCAGATGAAGAGGCGCCGGACGATGCTGACACAAAGGCAGTACTCAACAAGCAGATGCCTTACGGCACTGTGCGCGGCATTCCGGGCATTGCTTTCTATCAGGCCGGAAAGCACTTCAATATTCACGGCGACGAAGTTGACGTATGAATTTTCTGGATGCTTGCAAAAAAACCGTAAAGCGCTGCGGCATGACAGGTAGCGGTCCAGTGACTGTCGAAAACCAGAGCGGCGAAATGGCGCTTGCTGTTGAGTGGGTCAGGGATGCTTATCTGGAGGTCTGCGGTAAATGGTTAAATTGGAAATTCCTGTGGGCGCAGCACTCAGGTGAAATCACTCCAGGGCAAAGCATATATCCACCGCCATCTGACTTAGGAATTTGGGATCACTCTACAATCCGGGTTGACGGTGCAAAAGCGGAAGTACTCGAATATGAGGCAATTAAAGATTGGTGGGAGCCTTCAACAAATAACGGCGTTCCATCTTTAGTTGTGATACTGCCGGATAGCAGCTTGCGACTGGACCCTGCACCTAGTGGCGCGCTGTCGGTGTCTGGTGATTACTACCGTGTAGCACCCGCACCGGAAAGCAATACAGATGAATTCCTTATTCCTCAGCCGTATCAGAATGTCATTCTCGGAAGGGCTATGATGCTTTACGCGGGCTATGAGAACGCGCCAGACGTCAAGCAGGATGGCCTAGAGCTGTATCAGCAGATGATGGCTCAGCTTGAGGCGCACCAGCTGCCGAATGATGGGTATAGGAATGGAGTGTCCTCTGGTGGCGCAAACATTGTGGTGCGCCCGGTATGACCACTCCCTACACCAAAATCGGCGCTGGCCTTAATCTAACCGCGCCGCCAAACCAGATGGACCCCGGCGCAGCCTTGCTCTGCGTGAACTATGAAACGCCTGATACGGGCGGCTACCGTTCTATATCGGGCTATCAACTATTCGGCGGCGGCGCTGTGCCGGGTACTGGCCCAATTCTGGGGCTGACTGTATTTCAGGGCAAAGCCCTTGCTATCCGTGAATTGGGTGGCGTGGCTCGCCTGAGCTATACCGGCGGCGCCAGTTGGACCACGGTTGCCGGTGATCTGCCGGTTGGTACGTATCGTTTTGCGTCTGGTAACTTTTACGCGCTTGCAGCCTCTGAATCACTGTTTATGGTTTGCGACCAAGGCAAGCCGTGGAAATGGGACGGAGCGTCCTTGGTCGAGCTAGCGGCCGCGCCATCAGGTGCTGCATTCATTGAGGTGCACACCAATCGCCTGTTTCTAGGGTTCGCCGCAGGCTCTGTTCAGTATTCAGCTCTAGGCGAGCCCAATGACTGGGATTCAAGCGTTAGCGATGCGGGCGAAGTTGGCGTATCAGACACGGTAACCGCGCTTGCTTCTACTATTGGTGTACTGGTGATCGGCTGCAAAAACTCTATACAGCTGCTCTACGGTGAAACCAAAACAGAATACGTGCGTAAGGATTTTGCCCGTGGCGCAGGCGTGAGCGTCGATACGATGGCAGTGCTGGGCACGCTGCCAGTCTTTAAGTCGGACCGAGGTATTACATCGTTGCAAGCGGTGCAAAGTTTTGGTGACTTTGAGATGGGCGACTGGGCGCGACATGTGGCCCCATATTTTGACTCTATAGCGTCACCGACTTGCACGATGATAAGCCGATCTCGCAACCAGTACCGCATGTTCTTTGATGACAAGACTGCGCTGCTGGCTACATTCTCAGGCTCTCAGCTGGTCGGCATCACCTCAGCCGCTTTTCCTGACGCGACCACCTTGTGTGCGTCTGGTGATGATGGGGCAGGCGGAGAGTTGTCGGTATTTGCTGATGATGCTGGGCAGGTATTCAGAATGGATACAGGCACCAGCTTTAACGGCGAGCCAATAAACACCTATATCACGCTGGCCTACAATCACTTCGGGTCCCCGGTTGCGCGCAAGCGATTCAGGCGCATGCATCTTGATATACAGGCGAGGGACCCGGTTGATATCTCTCTGCTACCTACCTTTGATTTTGGTGATGACCGCATCCCTCGGCACGGCGTGCAGTTTGCCCGCGCCTTGGCTGCTGGCGGCCTGTGGGGCATCGACAAATGGGATGGCTTTGCTTGGGGTACGCCAATTCTAAACATGCACAACGTCCATGTCGCCGGGTCCGGCACTCATATGGGGCTTGTGATTAATACATCTTCGGCAACGGCCAAGCCTCATACGCTGCTTGGCTATACCGCTCATTTCGATGCACGGAGGGTAATGCGTGGCTGATCCATCTGAATACTATGATAACTCAGACCCTGCTCAGCGCTACTTAACAGGTGAAACTGCGCGAGGATCTGATATTGATGCCAAGTTTGATGCAGTACAGGCGGCAATGGAAAAGCTGCCGTCACCGAATGGCACGGAAAACGGCTTTGACTCCATTCTGAAAATTCTTGATGCAGTCGATGACGAGGACGCGGTAACGCTGGGCCAGCTTAAAGCATGGGAGCAGGCGATCAATGCTAATGGTCAGCGCCTGACCGGCCTGCCTGATCCAGCCGCAGATGGCGAGCCCGGCACTAAATCATGGATTGAGGCGTTTGTAGCTGCATACGTTCAGGGCGGCGGCTCCCCGGGTGACATTCCTATTACTGGTCTAGGGGTGGGTGCTGGCACAGCGCGGCAGCTGCTGGCGATCTCGCCGGATGGGCTTTCAGTGGTTGGCGCGGATGAGTACTGGAACGACCGGAACATCGCCGAAGATGCGGCGCTGGCTAACCGGGACCGGTGCTATGTAGATGCATCCACAGGTCCACATGCTCTCACGCTACCCCCTGCGCCCACAGAAGACGCGCGTATTCGCCTGACGGTCAAAGGCGCTAACAATCCGATCCTGGCCCGCAACGGTTCGACCATCGAAGCCGCGGCGGAAGATATGACTATTGATAACGAGCGGATCACATTTGATGTGGTATTCCGCAGCGGCACCTGGAGCGTTGAATGAGTAATTTGAGTGATTATGTTGGGGGCGGGGGGGTGTCGCTGTATGGGCTGACTCCAATAAAGCCCCTAAGTGCGTTTGCTACTAGCAGAAGCATAGCGGCAGGCTCTCCTTTGGGTAACGGAGAGTCGATGCTGCCGGGTAGCTACACTGGGGCTTGGAGCTATCTTAACGCGGATGCTACAACAAAGTTTACGGTGGCAGATACAGACATACATGCGTCTTCAACTGCGTTCCTTGGTGTGTGTTACCTGGCTAATGGTAATTTACTGTTCGCCACTACAGATAATCCAGGCACCAATGTGTATGTAGGCGAAATTAGCGCATCGACCGGCTTGCTGGTCGGGTCAGCTGCAACGATTGCACTTGCTCTTCCCATCGCCCCTTCTTCCGCGGAAGAGCGAAATTTCATCCAGCACAAGAATGACCTGAGCGGGTACTACATCAAAGGCGATAACGATTACATCGAGATTGATAACAGTTTCACGCTGGTAGGCTCTAGCACACCCTTGGTCGCGCACGCGTCCTCAATCATGATTCTGGATGATGCCACGTTTAAATCCTTCAAAGCGCTGCGGGCGCAAGGCTCAACCTCGGAAGTGAAATCATCTGTTATTTCTGTTTATGCAGGGAGCGAAACACTCCTTGCTGCTGAAATACTTGATACAGGCAGGGAGCTAGGCGTTGGTTTTGACGCTGCTGGGTCGAATGCAGAGCAGGCCATAGTCACTTATGCAGATGGCTCCATGTGGATTTACAAACCAGTAGGGCCGACACGACTCAATAAAACTCAAGCGCATAACAAAATAATCGAAGCTGCGAGGTTGTTAGCGTGAATAGAGTAAAGTTTCCTATAGCGTATAAACCGGGCTCCCGCGTAATTGCATATCCCGATGATCGCAGTCTATTTTCCAGTACCGAAGTGGTTGACGGCTACGTATACGCTGGCTACTCAGGGGAGTTAGAGTTGGAGCCTGCTAATGTTGTCTTCCCCGTAACCAGCGTTGCAATCAACAACGCACAATTAGTAGGCCAGATCTGGTGGGTGCAGAAGGCTGAGCCAATAACGCTGACTGCTAGCTGTTCCATCCCTAATGGCAGCATGATCGTCATGGTGGAGCGCATCATTAACGCCTCTGAGGTCGTTGACGATATCCGGTTTAAAGCTGATATCGCCGGGGGCGTGCTCACAATCAGCGGTGTATTCGACCAGTCTGGCAACTATCAAATCACTGAAGACCGTATCAACGCAGGCCTTGATCGCATCGGGGCTGGGTTCAATATCTCGATGGATCGCATCGAATTCGACGTATTTGTTTGATTTCCGATACTGCCGCCAAATCCCAAAGGTATAGCCATGAACATTGATTTAAACCAGGTTGTGACCGTGAATAGTGAGCCGCACCGGCTACAAGGATCGATCTCATTGACGCCTATTGAGAGCACTGATGATGCGGCTGGTGCTGAAAAACAGCTGCGCCATGCAATTAAGAGCGCCTTACTGCGTGAATTTAGAGCCTGCGATCCACGCATAATTTCGATGTCTCACGAGCGAGATCCTGAGATCGCGGGCACGACCTGTATTGTTGATCTGGGTATGTCGCAGCTGACGGTTCGCTGGTTTTTCCGCTTCCCTCTACTCACGGGCAAGGCGGTAGCAGACGGCCAGCTCACCGCGCCATTTCAGCGCTCTATTGAGCGAGGCATTCAGGGCTTGAAGCGAAAGCAGCAGAAACTTCAATTGCGCCATAGTTAAGGCAGGAGGTCCGCATGGGAATGCCGACGTACAACATTACCGACAAGATGAAGACTTCGAAGCAGCTTGACGGGTTGCTGGAGGCTGATAACGACTACATTAAGCGAGCGAGAAAGTCAGGCCAGAGTTACGCGCAGTCCAGAGGCCTACTGAACTCTGATATCGCTGCCGGGGCTGCTCACAGTGCGGCTATCGACGCAGCGCTGCCAATCGCTCAGGCTGACGCAGGAGTTGAGGCAGACTTTGGGAAAATAAAGTATCAGGGAGACGTTCAGAGCACGCTGAATTCGCAGGAGTTTGGCTTTCAGACACAGCTTAATGCTCAAAACTTTGGCTTTCAGAAAGATCTGAATAGCCAGAACTTTGGGTTCCAGTCGAAGCTTAACGATCAAAATTACGGTCACCAGACGGGCTTGCTCGAAATGGAGCAGGGCTTTAATAAAGATCAGTCTGCACTGGATCGCGCTCATCAGCTCTCGCTGTCTGATAAGCAGTTTGGGCAACAGGAAAGCTTGCTTGATAAAGAGCAGGCGTTCAGTGCAAATCAAAATCTCCAAAATCGAGAGCACCAATCAAGCCTGCTGGAAATAGAGCAGGATTTTAGCGCGGGTCAGAATCTACAGAACCGGAACCACCAAACCGGACTGCTTGAGCAAGAGCAGGCGTTTAATGCCGACCAGTCATCTCTGGATCGTACTCAGCGCCAAGACCTGCTGGCGCAAGAACAGGCGTTTAACGCCGAGCAGAACGCAGACCAGCGCAGCTATGAAGAGCGCATGCGCAACATCGAGGATGCTACTCAGCGCGAGATTGAGGCAACGAAGCAGGACGCGGGGCTTTACGCGCAGTACATCAAGGGTGTTGCAGATATAAATGCTTCCAGCATGGAGCAGGGCGAGAAAGACGTCGCTGCTCGAAACCTGTGGGACCAATATACAGCAGGCTCCCAGATCGGAAACTCCCTGCGCCACATCTCTGTAAACCCAGACGGCACAGTCAACCGATCAGAGGCGGCTGCGGTTAAGCCGCAAGCAGCTGCTGGCCAGCCTCCTGCTCAAGCGCAACCTAACACAACAGCCATGCTGTACGGGCAGGGCATTTATACGTCGGGTATAACGCGAGACTCGGCTGGAGAGCTGGTTGATAAGAATGGCAACCCATCGCCGGGCGGCGACTACGATCTTGTTGACGGGCAATGGAAGCGCCAAAGCCAGATCTACGGAGGCTACTGGGATACGGTGGGTGGCCGATGATAAGGCATGCCTGCGCACAAGATCTCGAAGAGATCCTAGATATAGCAACCGCAGCACACACTCTTAGTCCGACTTATCAAAACCTTCCGCCTAATAGAGATAAGGCCAGAGAGTCTATTTCGGCGCTGCTAACGAACCCGATGGGTTATGTCGGCGTGGTCGATAGTGATGGCATTCAGGGCGTCCTTGTAGCCGTGGCTGCAGAATCATGGGCGCATGACGGCTTAATCGTCAGCGATCTTCTATTCTATGCCCGCAAAAATGGGCGCTCGCTTCTTAGTCATTACCTTGATTGGGCTGATGGCTTTCCTCAACCAAAAATCAATCTTCTGGGTATTTCGTTTGGCGGCGTCAAAGCTGAGCGAACCGAGCAACTTTATCAGCGCCTTGGCTTCACCAAAGTCGGCGCTCAATTCATTCGGGGTGACGTATGAGCGGTCCTATGATTATGGCTGGTATTAAGCTGGTTGGCGGTGTAATGGCTGCAAAAACTGCAGTAGAAGGCATCAAGGAAGGCAATCTACTAAAAGCTGTAGCGGGTGGTGTTGGTGCCTATATGGGCTTTAGTGGCTTAGCGGGGGCTGGAGCCTCGGGCGTAAGCTCGACTACTGGCACCGCATTAGATGCAGCTACTAAGACCGGCTCTGCTACGGCGTCAGCCAGTGCAGCAGAAGGTGTTACAGCACTGACCGAAATGGGAGGAATGGATGGCGCGCTAAACAACGCAGCTGAAAGTCTCTCTGGTGGCGTTTCGCTTAA
>NZ_JBFGYC010000023.1:0-17633 GCF_041587635.1 Pontibacterium sp.
CGAGCACTCCTCTACTGGTATAGGTATGGGATAAAGGTAGACCAAATGAGCCAAATTCTGATTGTTGAAGACGAAACGATTATCCGCTCTGCCCTGCGCAGACTGCTGGAAAAACACGATTTTAATGTTCAGGACGCCGAGTCCGTCGATGAAGCCACCCGACGCTTCAACCTGAACGATTTCAATCTCATCATCACCGACCTCCGTTTACCGGGTGCGCCGGGCACCGATCTGATCAAGTTAGCCGGCTCTGTGCCGGTGTTAATCATGACCAGCTACGCCAGCCTGCGTTCCGCTGTAGACGCGATGAAGATGGGCGCGGTCGATTATATCGCCAAGCCCTTCGATCATGACGAGATGCTGAACTCCGTACGCAATATTCTGGCTCACCGCCAGACCCCTGCATCTGTTCAGGAGCTTTCTGAAAACCAGGAAGACAGCGAACAAAAAACCCACATTATCGGCTCCTGCCAACCCATGCAGGATCTGTTCAAGCGCATTCACAAAGTCGCAAAAACCGATGCCACGGTGCTGGTTCAGGGTGAATCAGGCACAGGTAAAGAGCTGGCGGCCCGCGCCATCCATGAACAAAGTGACCGTTCTAAGTCTCCGATGATCTGCGTGAACTGCGCGGCCATCCCGGAAACCCTGATCGAATCAGAACTCTTTGGCCATGAGAAGGGGGCATTCACAGGCGCTAATAATCAGCGTAACGGCCTAATTGAAGCGGCCGACGGGGGCAGCCTGTTTCTGGATGAGATCGGCGAACTGCCACTGGAAGCTCAGGCACGCTTGCTTCGTTTCCTACAGGAAGGTGAGATCCGACGCGTTGGCTCAGTACAGTCCAAAAAGGTCAATGTTCGTCTGATTGCAGCGACCCACCGCAACCTTAAGTCTCTGGCTAAAAGCGGCGATTTCCGTGAAGATCTCTATTATCGACTTTATGTGATGGAACTGCGGATACCACCGTTGCGTGAACGTGGCGATGACATTATAGAGATCGCAGATCAACTGCTGGCTAGCACCGCAAAACGTATGGGTGAAAGTCCTCTGCACTTCAGCCATCACGCCATCAAAACCATGCGTCGTTACCAATGGCCTGGCAATGTACGTGAGCTGGAAAATGCAATTGAGCGTGCCGTTATACTGACTGACGATAATGAAATCAGCACGGAGCTGCTGGGTCTGGATATCGAAGGGCCTGATCTGGCGTCGCTGGAACAGAACTATGTCAGCCAAACACCACCACCCTCACGCAAAGCAGTACACGATAATACCGGCAGTGCAGGCTTGTCGCTGGATGATTATTTTCAACGGTTTGTATTAGAGAATCAGGACTGCATGTCCGAAACTGAACTGGCAAAGAAACTTGGCGTAAGCCGAAAATGCCTGTGGGAACGTCGCCAGAAACTGGGAATTCCACGTAAACCAAAGAAATAAACAGCCTCATCCTGTGTCAAGAACGCGAACAAGGTAACACTGCACACGCTCGGTAACAGTTGAGGTAACACTTTTCCCCACACAAAGTGTTACCTCTCTACCCACTAAGTGTTACCCCACACGGGGAGCACGGTAACAAACCCCACACTCCGAATGGTTAATCCTTAACCATAAAAACAAAATATACATAAAAAACAATAAGTTAAAAAAACTGGCACAGTGCCTGCTATTACTTAGGTGTAAAAACAACAACAATGCTTACTTAGAAACCTGCACCAGCAATAAAAATAAAAACAGGTAGCAAGTGGATAGGTACCCCGCCTCGAATAAAAATAATAATGAGGCTTGTAGCTGATCGTAGACCAGCATCAACGGTCCCGAGAAAGTGCTCTTAGAAACAAAAACAACAAGCTAAGATTAGCGTAGTTGTCTGAGATGCGATCAGCTCCCACTCCTCCTTCTTACTCCTAGTACTATTACCAGTACCACTATCTGTTCACCACACTTGCAGGCAGGGAATAGCTTATACTGCGGTCGCGTAAATGGTATGATGCGCCACTTTGGTTTTATGGGTGAATTTTGGTGTTCTATGGCTAGAAGTCTGCTTAAACGCATAAGCTCGATATTCAGCAAAGGTAGCGCGGTACACGCGGGGCAATCAGTTTCCGCTCAAACCGAAACAGGTCTGCGCATCATTCCCGAATCAGAACATCAGATTCAGCGAAAATATCTCGACGATAACGCGATGAAAGTCGTCTACCGCATTATTGACGGTGGTTACGATGGCTATCTGGTGGGCGGGTGTATTCGTGACCTGTTGCAGGGCGAAAAACCCAAAGACTTTGATGTGGCTACCAGCGCGAGTCCGGAAGAAGCGCACGAACTGTTTCGTCGTTCCCGCCTGATTGGACGCCGCTTTAAACTACTTCACGTACGTTTTGGCCGCGATCTGATTGAGGTCGCTACGTTCCGCGCCAGCCATGATTCCCATCCCAAAAACAGCGACGGTGAACACGGCCGCCAGAACGAATCCGGCATGATCACCCGTGACAACGTCTACGGCACAATCGAAGAAGACGCTGCGCGTCGCGATTTCACGGTCAATGCGCTGTATTACTGCGTCAAGGATCATAGCATCCATGACTTCGCCAACGGCTATCAGGACATCCAGGACGGTATTATCCGGATGATCGGCGAACCGGATGCGCGCTACCGCGAAGATCCTGTTCGAATGCTACGTGCAGCACGTTTTGCCGGTAAACTGGGCTTTCAGATTGAGTCGGCAACCGCCGCGCCCATCCGCGAACTGGCCCCCCTACTGAAAGACATCGCGGCAGCACGCCTGTTTGATGAATCCCTGAAGCTGCTGCAGTCCGGCTATGCGGAAGCGGCTTACGAGCATCTGCAACACTACAACCTGTTCGAACCTTTGTTCCCGCAGACTCAAAAAGCGCTGGATGGCGAACAAGGCGAATTGGTTGAAACATTGATCATGAACGCCCTGCGCAATACGGATCGCCGGCTGTCGCAGCGTAAAAGCGTCACTCCGGCCTTCCTGTTTGCCGCACTGCTTTGGTATCCGGTACAACAGCGCATGCAGCAGTTGATCAAAGAGCAACGCATGCCGCCACTGCCGGCCTTACATGAAGCCGCTAATCAGGTGCTATCACAGCAGGTAAAATCCACCGCTATTCCACGCCGCTTCTCAACTCCGATCCGTGAGATCTGGGAGATGCAGATTAGACTGCCGCGCCGCGATGGAAAGCGCGCACAGCGCCTGATGGAACAGCCACGCTTCCGTGCCGCATACGATCTGTTGCTGCTGCGTGAAAATAGTGGTGAAGATCTGGGTGGATTGAGCCGCTGGTGGACAGAATATCAGTCTGCCAACGAAGATAAGCGCGGAACGATGAGCCGCGAATCCGGCAACGGTCAGAAACCGCGCCGTCGTCGCCGAAAGAAACCAAACAACGCCACTCGTGATGAGTAAGACGATACGCTGTTATATCGGATTGGGGAGCAACCTCGAAAACCCTTTCCAACAAGTGATGGACGCCTTTGAAGAGCTCTCCGCGCTGGAGCAATGTGAACTGATCACACGCTCCAGCATCTACCGCTCTGACCCGGTGGGCCCTCAAGACCAGCCCGACTTTATCAATGCAGTTGCCGCACTGGATACCACGCTGGAACCCCACGCACTGCTTGATGAGCTGCAACGTCTTGAGCAACAGCATCGCCGCATACGCGAGCGCCACTGGGGTCCTCGCACCCTTGATCTGGATCTTTTACTGTACGGTGAGCAGGTTATTAATACCGAACGCCTTACCGTACCTCATGCCTTTATGTGCGAACGCACGTTTGTACTTTGGCCCCTGGCCGAAATCGCGCCTGAACTGGTTCTGCCAGATAGACGCAGTTTGAGCCAGCTTTTAGTCGCATACCCTATGGGCAGCCTTGAACGGTTGTAGGTATAATTTCGGCCGAACGAGACAACTGGATAAGAGTTTCTTATGAGCAACATTACCCTGCACACCCTCACAGCCCGTAAACAAGCGGGTGAGAAGTTTGCGGTGCTGACCGCATACGATTCCTGTTTCGCCCATCTGGTGAGTGAAGCCGGCAACGAGATGATCCTCGTTGGCGACTCGTTGGGAATGGTCCTTCAGGGCAATGACAGCACTCTACCTGTCAGTGTTGAAGAGATGGCGTATCACACGGCGTGCGTAGCACGCGGTAATCAAGGCAGCATGATCATGGCAGATCTGCCATTCATGAGTTATGCAACGCCAGTACAGGCGATGGAAAACGCCGCCGCACTCATGGCCGCTGGCGCCCATATTGTTAAAATTGAAGGCACCGCATGGCTGGCGGAAACCGTATCCCTGCTGGCGGAACGTGGCATCCCTGTATGCGCCCACCTGGGACTTACACCACAGGCTGTCAATAAGCTGGGGGGTTACAAAGTTCAGGGCCGCGATCGGGAAAGCGCCCGCCAGATGATCGAAGATGCGGTGCTGCTGGAACAATCCGGGGCCTCAATGCTGCTGCTGGAATGTGTACCATCGCTGCTCGCGCGCGAAGTCACTGAAGCCGTGGATATTCCGGTGATTGGCATTGGTGCAGGCAGTGATACTGACGCCCAGGTGCTAGTACTGCATGATATGCTGGGACTGACTCCGGGCCGTCGTCCAAAGTTCGTCAAGAACTTTATGGAAGAAAACGACACTGTACAGGATGCCCTGAAAGCTTACGCCGACGCCGTACGCGATGGCACCTTCCCGGGACCAGAGCACGGATTTGAATAACATGAAAACGATCCACAGCATTCAGGAACTGCGCGCTACGCTGCAAGCCGAACGCGCAAAGGGCAAACGCATCAGTCTGGTGCCCACGATGGGTAACCTGCACGAAGGTCATCTGCAGCTGGTACGCCAGGCGGATGATTGCAGTGATATCGTAGTGGCCAGCATCTTCGTCAATCCGCTGCAGTTTGGCGCCAATGAAGATCTCGACAGCTACCCTCGCACCCTGGAGTCCGATCAGGAAAAGCTGGCTGGTGCCGGCTGTGATTACCTGTTCGCACCCAGCGATGCAGAGATGTATCCGAACGGACGCGAAGTCCAGACTCAGGTTGAAGTTCCGGGCATCTCTAACATCCATTGCGGAGCCAGCCGACCGGGACATTTTCAGGGTGTCGCGACGGTTGTTTGCAAGCTGTTTGGCATCGTCCAGCCCGATGTATCCGTATTTGGTGAAAAGGATTTCCAGCAATTGATGGTTATCCGCCGCATGGTGGAAAGCCTCTACTTGCCCGTGGAAGTTCAGGGTGCTCCGATTGCACGTAACGAACAAGGCCTCGCCTTAAGCTCTCGTAATGGCTACCTGTCAGCAGAGCAACTGGAGATAGCCCCAACACTGCAACGTACCTTGCAAGACACCAAAGCACAGATTCTGGGCGGACGTAGAGACTACAGTCAACTGGAAGCTGAAGCGTATAGCACGCTGGAAGCCGCTGGTTTTAGTCGTGACTTCTACAACATCTGTGATGCAAGTAACCTTTTGCCAGCAGATGAAACCTGCAGCCACCTGGTCATTCTGGCTGCCGCACCGCTGGGTGGTGCCCGTCTGATCGACAATATTGAAATCGAGCTCTAAGCTGGATTCAGTCACGGGTGTATGCGCCTGCGTATACCCGTTCCTCTCCCCTGCCTGCCCTGTTTAGGTCGCTCCTCCTGCAGTAGCACCTGACCTAGCCATAAGTCGCCTGTTCAGCCCCCATCTCCCCTGTTAAATTTTAGTGACGCCAAGAGATTCGCAGTACTTGGATTCGTACAGATGCCACACGATACACCGACAGTAAAAAGGCGGTCTCTTACCGTACCTATTCGCTCGGCTTGACAAAGCGGGGCCTGCTCGCACAGACTGTGACGCGAGGCATGTTGCACTGCAACTAAAACTGTACTCAAACAATAAGAAAAAAGTAAGAGCTAACGGTGGGATCAGGGAATTAGGATGTACCAACGCCCCTTTGCAATAGAAGGGTCACTTCTCTGCCCTATCATCATTTAATCATTTTCGATTCTATAATGAGGCAAAACTATGCGTGACGTAGTTATCGTTGCTGCCGGCCGTACCGCTATGGGTACGTTCAACGGCTCTCTGGCCAAAGTTTCCGCATCCGATCTGGGTGCAACTGTACTCAAATCCCTGATTGAAAAAATCGACCTGGACCCAGCTCAGGTCGATGAAGTTATTCTTGGCCAGGTACTGGCTGCTGGCTGCGGCCAGAACCCTGCACGTCAGGCCGTTATCAATGCAGGCTTGCCACAGGAAGTACCCGCACTGACGATCAACAAAGTATGTGGTTCCGGCCTGAAAGCTGTGCAGATGGCGACACAGGCGATCCGTTGTGGTGACGCTGAAGTTATCATCGCCGGTGGTCAGGAAAACATGAGCCAGTCTCCGCACGTGCTGCCTAACTCTCGTAACGGTGCACGCATGGGCGACTGGAAAATGGTCGACACTATGATTAAAGATGGCCTGTGGGATGCGTTTAACGACTACCACATGGGCATCACCACTGAGAACATCGTTGAAAAATACGGTTTCACCCGTGAAGAGCAGGATACATTCGCATCGGCTTCTCAGAACAAAGCGGAAGCGGCTGTAACCGGTGGTCGTTTTGCAGACGAAATCATTCCAGTGGTTATCCCTCAGCGTAAAGGCGACCCGGTTGTTTTCGACACCGACGAGCAGCCTCGCTTTGGTTGCACCCCGGAAGCTCTGGGCAAACTACGCCCGGCCTTCAAAAAAGATGGCTCCGTAACAGCAGGTAACGCCTCTACCATCAACGATGGCGCTGCGGCAGTTATCCTGTGTTCTGCAGAAAAAGCGGCTGAACTGGGCTTACCTGTTCTGGCACGTATCAAAGCATATGCATCTACCGGTGTTTGCCCAACAATCATGGGTACCGGTCCAATCACTGCAACCACAAAAGCACTGGAAAAAGCGGGCTGGGGTGTAGACGATCTGGAACTGGTTGAAGCCAACGAAGCGTTTGCTGCACAGGCAATGTCTGTCAACAAAGATCTGGGCTGGAATACCGATATCGTAAACGTTAATGGCGGCGCGATCGCTCTGGGTCACCCGATCGGTGCATCAGGTTGCCGTATTCTGGTTAGCCTGATCCACGAGATGGGCAAACGTGACGCGAAGAAAGGTCTGGCTACCCTGTGTATCGGTGGTGGTATGGGTACAGCGCTGGCAATTGAGCGCGACTAATCCCTGACCTGCTCTGAAAAAACCGCAGCTTCAGCTGCGGTTTTTTTTGGCCTTTAGAAAGCAATTCTGTACAAATACATTAATTTCTTACATGTCGAACACCCATGATGCGCAATTTCGTACAAAAAATAGGGCGCTCATTCGGTTAAAATGAAGCCTCATAACGCTTCTGTCCGGTCAAATACCTGATTCACTGACGAGAAGCCGGTACCGGGGAGCCAAAATGGCTAAAACAACAGAACATGCAGAGTATCGCTATGCCCACGAACTGGGTGGCATAGAGACGCTTGATGCCCGCTACCAACATCAGAATTTCTCCAACCACACCCATGAGGGCTACACCATTGGGGTTGTGGAATCGGGTGCTCAGCGTTTTTACCGTACCGGCGGTGATCATATCGCACCTAAAGAAAGCATCATTCTGGTCAACGCCGACGATGTACATAATGGCAGCTCTGCCGCTGAAGGTGGCTGGGCTTATAAAGCCCTTTACCCTCTGCCCGACCAGTTTGCCCAAATTCGCGATGAGCTGGACCTTAATGCCAAGGGTGCGCCTTACTTCCCGTCACCGGTTGTACAGGATAAGCAGCTGTCGGAGATCATCCGACTGACGCTGCATACGCTGATGACGTCAGATAACCGCTTGCTGCGGGAAAGCCTGCTGTACACCAGCATGGTGCAACTGATGCTGCGCCATAGCCAGCAACGCAGTGAACTGAAAGAACAGAGCAAAGCGTATCCACAGCTGGATCTGGTCAAAAGTTTTCTCGATGATCAGCCCACCAGCGATGTATCACTGGAAGATCTGGCCAATCTCTGCGGCCTCAGCCCATTTTATCTATTGCGGCAGTTTCAGAGTCGTTACGGCCTTCCCCCGCATGCCTATCAGATACAAACACGACTCAGGCTGGTCAAAAAGCTGATCCGTCAGGGCTTAAAACTGAGCGATGTCGCGCTGGATGCCGGTTTTCACGATCAGAGCCATATGCACCGCCACTTCAAGAAAGCCTTTGGCATCACCCCCGGCCAATACGCTGACGGCGTAAACCGCAAGAGCGTGCAAGCCGTCCGCTAAACGACAGCGCTAACATAACTTCTCAATGAGTTCGGAGGAGTTGCCGTGAGCAGTCAGGTTTTAACCCAACAGGATTATCGTTTAAGTGCCTTTATGCTGGGATTGCGTGCCGCCCTGCCGCTGACACTGGCGATTATCCCATGGGGTTTATTGGCTGGTTCGTTTGCCCTTGAATCCGGCCTGACCGGATTGGAAGGCCAGGCGATGTCGATCTTTGTTTTCGCCGGTGCCGTACAACTGGTCGTACTCGGCATGATCGGCAGTAACGCCGGCCTCGGCGCTATCCTGATCACCACGCTCCTGATCACCTCCCGACATTTTCTCTATGGCATGAGCATGCGCGGTCACATGCAACAACTACCGCTGCGCTGGCGCTTGATATTGGGCTTTCTGCTAACCGATGAACTGTTTGCACTGACCGGCACAAAACCACCGGAGCAGTTCAACCGCTGGCATGCATTGGGCGGGGGGCTGAGCCTTTACCTGGGATGGAACATGGCCACTGCCGCCGGCATTATTGCCGGTCAGCAGATCCCGAATATGGATGCTCTCGGCCTGGAGTTTGCCGTAGCCGCAACGTTTATTGCACTGGTCGTACCTGGCATTCAAAAGATCTCAACCCTTTGCGCGGTCATCACAGCGTTGCTGACCTCTGTGACCTGCGAGCTTTATCAGATTGAAGCTGGCCTACTGATCGCCTCTGTGCTCGGCATGCTGGCTGGCGTATTGAGCGCCCAGCTCTTTTCAGATCCTGCTGCAGCGCCTCACAATGAAGGACACAGCAGATGATTTGGCTGACCATCATTCTGATGACACTCGTGGTCTTTATCAGCCGCTATCTGTTTCTTGAACCTCGCCTACCCTTACGGCTGGGGCCTCGTACAACACAATTTCTAAGCTACGCTGCACCAGCCATTCTGACGGCTATTGCGACCCCCATTGTATTTTTGCCGGAGGGAGAACTCGCACTGCAGGTCTCTAACCCCTATCTGATCAGTGCGATCTTAGCGATCGGACTGGCTTACCTAACCCGACATGTGCTGTTCACCACTGTGGTCAGCATGGGTGTGTTTTTTGTCTTACATTCCTGGGGAGCTCACACTGTGGGCCCCCAGCTTTTTTAAGACCCGCACCGCTCACAAAGAAAGGACTATTTGCACTCACCAATCAGTATCATACGCGCGGGTTGGCGCTGTACATCGAGCACCCGATAGCCGGAGACGCACAAGCGCCTGCTATGAAGCACATCATCTAATGCAGACAACAACTGCTGGCTCATCTCGCCACGCTGATCTTCAATGAGGTCTTCATCTCTCCGCTCGGCTTTTCTACCATGACCACCTCGGTGCCCACGCTCTCGCTTCTGACCGTCTACAGCCGTTGCTTCTGGTCGCTCACGCTGTTCCGGCATATCCCATTCCTGAGTAAAAGAAAAACGCTGTGGATTATCAGAATCAAGGTTAAAGAAGTTCTGGCCGGGCTGAGGTTCAGAGCGTGACGCACACCCACTGAGGACGGTGACAGATAAGGATACTGTGATCAGATATAACGCCAAGCGCATAGTGAATCTCCGGGGAGTCGGATACAAAACGGATAATGATTCCATTCTATCGCCCCCCATCAGGAAACCACCCGCTAAAGGTGTAAAGATAGGTAAATCTGTACCTGGGTACTTAAAGGTAGCAGGCGATCTCGATCAGGTTCTGGTCAGGATCGCGAATATAGAGCGAGTGGATCGGACCAACCGCACCCGTGCGCTGAACAGGACCGTCGATAATCTCGATACCATGTCTGCGCAGATGTAAGGAGGCCAGCTCTAGCGTCTCGTCAATAATGAAACACAGATCAGCGCTACCGGCCGCAACAGATCCCGCTTTAGGTTCAAACTCACGACCAAGTTGATGCAGGTTGATCTTCTGCAGCCCAAAGGACAACGCAACCCTCCCGCCCGCAAACTCAATTCGCTGCATACCCAGCGCGGCTTCATAAAACGCGGCAGTCGCTTCAATATCACGCACCGTCAGAACCAGATGATCCAGATGACTAACCTGCATGAAGCCTTTCCTGCTATGAAATGAGTACTCACTACCCGTGTAGGTCTACATGAGATCAGGCTTCGGCAATTGCACCTTTACCGACACCCTCAAACGCCTTGACCATCACGGCTGCATCCGGCAGGTCGCGTTTAATCTGATCCGCAAGATGACGGGCGATTAACTCAACCGTCGTTTCAGTATCGATCAGGTAACACACATCGGCGGGCAACTTAAGCTCAAACGCGCCTTGAGGTGCCGCGTAGGCATAATGATGCATACCGTCAGTGTCACTGATCAGATGGTCACGCGTGCCGATATAGATATCCTCAAAACGCTTCGCCCACTGTGCCTCCAACTGCTCATCACGCTGATCGTCGATATAGATCTCCAGCGCTGAACGGTGACCGTGTGCAATACGCTGACAGTTGCCATCGTGCTGCTGTAAACCATGACTGTAGTGATAACTGGCGCCATCGATTAGCTCTGGTACAAAGCTGATCGATAATCCCTTTACCTCATCCGGAAACAACTCCAGCAACTTAGCATTACACCAGTCGGCCAACGTATGCGGCGTCACTTCCGGGATACCGACCAGTGCAATCGCTTGTTTCGGCGAGCGGCAATTCAGTGCCCGACCATCGGCATACAACCAGTTCACCGTCGTATGCGTGTCATCCTGAGAATGACTCAGACGCGGCATGCCTGTCGGCACAACAAGCGCATGGTCGATATAGGTATCAAACCATTGCTTCACCGCTTTTTTAACGATACCAAAATCACAGATCATACCCTGATCGTTAAGGCTTCCATCCAGCACCAACTGGACCAGCCAGGACTCTCCCAGCAATCCCCGGTGAGGGTGCAGGTAGGAAAAATCGACATTGGTCAGGTTATCAACAAAGAGTTTCACACTATTTCCACGGCTAAATTTGCAGGAGGCTATAGTAGCCTAATCAAGTGTTAGTTTCATTCAGGTATAATGTAGGGCTTTTACCCGTCCTGATGACCTTTGGATCACTATGCGCCTTGATAAATTCCTAGCTCAGAGTTCCGGCTTTTCCCGTAAAGACGTCCGCAAAATGATGCGGGCCGGCGAGATCACCCTCAACGGGGAAGAGGCTCGCGATCCGTCCATCCATATCAGCGACGATGACATCATCTGTTTAGACGGTATGCCACTACAGGCACCCGGTGAACGCTACCTGATGGTGTTCAAACCAGAGGGCTGCGTGTGCTCTAACGATGATAGCACGCACCCAACAGTACTTAGCCTGCTGGACGAGCCCCGTGCGGATGAGATGATTATCTGCGGGCGCCTGGATGTCGATACGACCGGACTGGTTTTAGTGACGACCGACGGCCAGTGGGCACACCGGATCACCTCACCCAAGCATAAAACCGGTAAAGTCTATCTGGTTGAAACGGCGGACCCGATTCCACAAGATGCCGTAGAAAAGTTCGAGACCGGACTGATGCTGCATAACGAACCGTTTCGCACAAAACCTGCCAAACTGGAAATCCTCAGCGACTTTGAAGCGCGCGTTGTGCTTACCGAAGGGCGCTATCATCAGGTGAAACGCATGTTTGCGGCCATCGGCAACAAAGTAGAACGCCTGCACCGGGAACAGATTGGCGAGATCTTGCTAGATGACTTTCTGGAGCTGGGCGAGTACCGCGACCTAACTGAAGAGGAGGTCAACAGCGTCTATGGCTAATATAGCTTTTGATCTGCTGATCCCGCACTTACAGCGGGCCTCTGGCAAAACCGTATGGATTGCTGACGAAAACCTACTGAATACGCGCCTGTCAGCCAACCCCGCGGTCACAGTGATCGTCAATCGCTTTGACCTGTACAACGTGCTGAAACAGCAGGACTGGAACGCCCATTTCAGCGACTTCGATTTCAGCGAAATGGCCGACAACAGCATCGACTCTCTGATCTACCGTGTATCTAAAGAAAAGCCTGTCGTCCATCACGTGATCAACCAGGCCAGACGCGTGCTCAAGCCCGGCGGCCAGCTGCTCATTGCCGGGGACAAAGGCGAGGGTATTAAAACCTACATTGATAAAGCCAAAAAACTCTTTGCGGGTGCCTGCCAGGCGCAAAAAGCCAGCAAAGACACTTGGTTTGCAGAGCTGACCTGCCCTGACGGAGCCTGCAGCACACCGCTGGACGACAAAAATTACACCAGCCTGCGACCGGAAGCGCAGGATGAACACTTCGAATACTGGAGCAAACCCGGCGTCTACGGCTGGAACAAAATCGATAAAGGCAGCGCCTATCTGATGGAGCACTTAGACGCGTTTTTGATGACCATGCCTGAACCTCCTCAACAGATACTCGATCTGGGCTGCGGTTATGGCTATCTTTCCCTCAATGCCAGTCATCTGGATATCCCCATCACGGCTACCGACAATAACGCGGCTGCCATTGCTGCCTGCGAACGCAACTTTGATCGCTATCCAATCAACGGCAAAGTGGTAACGGCCGATTGTGGCGAAGGGATTTCGGGTAAGTTTGATCTGATTCTATGCAACCCGCCTTTTCATGCCGGTTTCGACGTAGAAGGGGATCTCACAGATCGATTTTTACAAGCCGCTCACGATCGCTTGAGTTACACCGGTGTGGCCTGCTTTGTCACAAATTTACATATTCCTCTGGAGCGCAAAGCCCGCCAGTTATTCCATCAGGTGGAGGTGATTGCATCCAACAGCAACTTCAAACTGACCCGCCTGACCCACCGGATGTAACACCACCACGGCATACTGGCTATTCCTGCGAGGATAGCCAGACTGATCTTGCAGCACTTAATACACTGGACAGTAATAAAACAGCAGTCGACAGAACGCTCGTTTTAATTTACTGTATGATTTTTGTGCAAACGCACAAGAACACATTCAGACATGGATATAAGTGGAATGTTACAATGAGACAACTTCAGTGCCCCAGTAGCGATTGTGCCTCCTACGCTCTACTCAGAGTAAAACGTTCGCTCCTCACCAAAGTACGTTTTCCCAATAGCCGCCAGTATCGCTGCGGCGAATGTGCCAGCGTGCTGGTTGTCGATCAGCAGGGAAACACACTACATACTAAAATTACTCGCCCAAACTGACGAACACCCCCTACCAACCTCACCGATTTTTCGATTAAAAGGTGTCCAGCAGACGGCAATACGGTTACCCTTACGCCTTCGCTGAAGAGCTTCGTGCTCTATGCTGTAAGTGTTAACCAGATCAACCGCAGAGTCGTAAGTAAGATGCCTGAACTGCCATTCGAGTATATTCGTCAGTCCCTATATTTTTTCCGCAGCCACCTCCCGATGATCCTGCGCATCCAGCTACCTTTTTTATTGCTGGTTAACTTCCTGGCCCTGTTTGTCGATGGTCCGATCGCAGACAAAGAAGCCGGCGTGAATCAAGGTGTGGCAGCACTGACCTTGCTGAACATGACGTTACTGCCAGTCTATACCGCCGCGACAATTATGTATTTCAGTTCGGTGGTGAATGACCGTCCCATCACCGCAGGGCAGGCCATTATGCTGGGGGTATCCCGATGGTGGGCACTGCTACTGGTATTTATCTTTTCCGGCTTCGCCATCTTCAGCGGCTTGCTGTTTTTGATTATCCCGGGACTGTTCATCATGATGCGCCTGGCCTTTGCAGACTATATCTGCGTAACGGAGCAAAAAGGCCCGGTTCAGGCGTTGAAAGAAAGCTGGGAACGTACGCAGGACTACTTCTGGATACTGCTCAACGGACTGGCAATTCTGTTTGTTGTGATCAGCGGTACAGAAATGGCACTGGAGATGGTGCTGAGAAACGCCGATTCGCTGGATGGCCCAATCCGGGCACTGATCAACATTGTATTCAGCGTTTTGAATACGGTTATCACCGTTTATGCTTTCCGCATTTACTGTATACAGAAGGACAAGCTGAAGCCCGTTCAACCGCCACAGACACCGGATGATTCACAACAACCCCCAGTATAATGGACTGAGCCTCGCACATGCGGGGCTTTTTTATGCCCGTACACGTTCAGTTTTGTATCAGTTCCCAGTGTAAAAACCAGATACCGATCCTGTTTAACAGGCAATAAAAAGCCCCGCAGAGGCGAGGCTTTTTAGCATTTCAGGTCAGCGATTGCTTAGCTAACTGCGTCGTCTGCTTCCAGATCACGCATAGACAGCTTGATACGACCGCGCTGATCGACATCCAGGACTTTAACCTTAACGATATCTTCCAGTTTCACGTAGTCAGAGACTTTGTCGATACGCTTGTTCGCCACCTGAGAGATGTGAACCAGACCGTCTTTACCCGGCAGGATATTAACGAATGCACCAAAGTCTTCGATACGTACAACCTTACCTTCGTATACCTGACCCACTTCAGCTTCAGCAGTGATCGCTTTAACACGATCAATCGCTTCTTTCGCCTTCAGTTTGTTATCGGCGTAAATACGAACAGTACCGTCGTCGTCGATATCGATCATCGCGCCGGTTTCTTCGGTCAGGGCACGGATAGTCGCACCACCTTTACCGATCAGATCACGGATCTTCTCAGGGTTGATCTTCAGCTGAGTCATAGCAGGTGCATTGTCCGGCAGTTCAGGACGTGCGTAACCGATAACTTTAGCCATCTCACCCAGGATATGCTTACGTGCGTGGTAAGCCTGCTCCAGAGCGATCTCCATGATCTCTTCGGTGATACCTGTGATCTTGATGTCCATCTGCAGAGCAGTGACACCAGACTCAGTACCTGCCACTTTAAAGTCCATGTCACCCAGGTGATCTTCGTCACCCAGAATGTCGGTCAGGACAGCAAAGCGCTCATCTTCTTTCACCAGACCCATCGCGATACCCGCAACCGGTGCTTTCAGAGGAACACCCGCATCCATCATGGACAGGGAAGCACCACATACGGAAGCCATAGAGCTGGAACCGTTAGATTCAGTGATTTCAGATACGATACGGATGGTATACGGGAAATCTTCCTGTGTTGGCAATACTGCGGCAATACCCCGACGCGCCAGACGGCCGTGACCGATTTCACGACGACCCGCACCCATCATACGACCACACTCACCTACAGAGTAAGGAGGGAAGTTGTAGTGCAGCATGAAGGCATCTTTGCGCTCACCTTCGATCGCGTCGATGATCTGCTGATCACGGCTGGTACCCAGAGTACAAGTCGCAATTGCCTGAGTTTCACCACGGGTGAACAGCGCAGAACCGTGAGTGCCCTGCAGTACGTCGATATCAACATTGATACCACGAACAGTTTTGCTGTCGCGACCATCGATACGTGGCTCACCGTCCAGGATACGACCACGTACAGTGGTTTTTTCCAGAGAGCTGACAACACCTTCAACTTCTTTCGCAGAAGGCTGACCGTCTTCGTTACCCGCGATCTCTTCAACCGCTTGAACGCGCAGCGCTTTCAGCATGTCCTGACGTTTCAGCTTGTCAGCAACTTGATACGCTTCTTCAACACCTGCGCCAACCAAAGCCGTTACCTGAGAGATCAGTGCTTCGTTTTTCGCA
This sequence comes from Pontibacterium sp., assembly GCF_041587635.1. NCBI lineage: Bacteria > Pseudomonadati > Pseudomonadota > Gammaproteobacteria > Oceanospirillales > Oceanospirillaceae > Pontibacterium > Pontibacterium sp. Next base: position 15,873 of record NZ_JBFGYC010000023.1, read on the forward strand.
GCTGGCTCCCATTCCCACCGAGGCTTACCAGCTTCAGCAACCAATTCGTTGATCGCGTCAACGGCAACCTGCATCTCCTGATGCGCAAACAACACGGCGCCCAGCATCTCGTCTTCGGTCAGTTCCTGCGCTTCAGACTCAACCATCAAGACTGCATCTTTGGTGCCCGCAACCACCATGTTCAGCTCAGAGCTTTCCAGAGTTTCGTAGGTTGGGTTCAGCAGGTAACCGTCAGCTTCGGTGAAGCCAACACGTGCACAACCGATAGGACCCTGGAAAGGGATACCGGAGATAGCCAGCGCAGCGGATGTACCGATCATTGCAGCGATATCAGGATCGTTCACTTTATCTGCAGACATGACAGTACAAACAACCTGTACTTCGTTCATGTAGCCTTTAGGGAAAAGTGGACGAATCGGACGGTCGATCAGACGGGACGTCAGTGTTTCTTTTTCAGAAGGGCGTGCTTCACGCTTGAAGAAACCACCTGGGATACGGCCTACAGCGTAGTATTTTTCCTGGTAGTGAACGGACAGTGGGAAAAAGTCCTGACCTTCACGCGCGCTTTTAGAACCGACAACAGTACACAGTACCTGTACGCCGCCCATAGTAACAACAACAGAACCGGTTGCCTGACGAGCAACGCGACCTGTTTCCAGAGTCACTTCATGCTGACCAAACTGGAAAGTCTTAGTAATTGCTTGCACGATCTCTAATCCTCAGTGCTTATCTATTTAAATACGTTCAACGCATCCGTTCAGATTAAGCCATCACCTGAGATCCATCATGCCGTCAATTGAGCCTGTACTCAGTTGTGCTCTTTGCTTCGCGACGGGAATTCTCCCTGCCGAAAAACACAAATGAGTACGGGCCGGATGATTGGAACTTCCAAGATTCAGGCCATCCTCAGCGCGTCCAATGCGCTGATAAAACTGGGGCCATACATTGTATGGCCCCAGAGAAACATCTTAGCGACGCAGACCCAGACGCTTGATCAGCTCAAGGTAACGATCAGCATCTTTACCTTTCAGGTAGTCCAGCAGTTTACGACGCTGGTTTACCATGCGGATCAGACCACGACGAGAGTGGTGGTCGTGTTTGTTTGCTTTGAAGTGACCCTGCAGGCCTTCGATGTTAGCAGACAGCAGAGCTACCTGAACTTCTGGGGAACCGGTGTCGCCTTCGCCGCGAGCAAAATCTGCAACGATTGCCGCTTTATTTTCTGCACTTAGTGCCATGATGATTTCTCCAATCAATATGCAAACGACTCAGAGTCGTTCGATTAATAGACACGATGTACCGAGCATATTTCCAGTACAACGCCACAACTGCCAGTCCGCATACGCCAACCAGCAATGTTTTATTAAAGTGTTACTGTGGATCCTGCTCTGATGCGATCAAACGCTTGGGCCTTAACACCCCTTCAGCATCGATCTCTGCAATCCCTAGAAAACGGGATTTATCTTCAGTAAACAGCAGTACTTCCGGTGCAGATTCAGCTTCGGTCAGACGGATTCTCTGGCCATGACTGATCCGCTCAGCCTGCTCTGAAGATAACGCCAATTCAGGCGCACTTTCCATCGCGGTCCAAGGCGGTAATAATACCTGATCCATCCGGGCTTGTATGCTTTTTATCTCTTCCTCAGCCGAGCTAGGTTCAGCCAAAGACTCCAGCATATCCAGGGTCATCATCGCTTCGGATTTGTAAGGTCCGGCATCCAGCCGATGCAGCATCTGTACATGTGCACCGCAGCCCAAAAG
>NZ_JBFGYC010000024.1:0-17605 GCF_041587635.1 Pontibacterium sp.
CGTCTTCGATATGGTATTTCGGCGTGTTAGGTGCAACTTTACACAGCTGTGGTACTTCCAGAGACATACGATCGATATCTTTTAACGTGAAATCGATCTCTGCTTCCTGAGCAATTGCCAGCAAGTGCAGGATAGTGTTAGTGGAACCGCCCATAGCGATATCCAGCGTGATCGCGTTTTCAAAGGCTTTAAAGCCAACAGAACGCGGCAGTACGCCTTCATCTTCCTGTTCGTAGTACTTCTTCGTCATCTCAACGATGGTACGACCGGCACGCAGGAACAACTGTTCGCGGTCGGCGTGAGTCGCAACAACTGTACCGTTGCCCGGCAGCGCCAGACCCAGCGCTTCCGCCAGACAGTTCATGGAGTTCGCGGTGAACATACCGGAGCAGGAACCACAGGTCGGGCATGCGGAACGTTCAACTTCGTCAACCAGTTCGTCGGAGGCGTTTGGATCAACGGCCAGTACCATCGCATCGACCAGATCCAGCTTGTGCTCGGACAGTTTGGTTTTGCCGGCTTCCATTGGGCCGCCAGAAACGAAAATAACCGGGATATTCAGGCGCATCGCCGCCATCAGCATCCCCGGTGTGATTTTGTCACAGTTGGAGATGCAGACCAGAGCGTCAGCACAGTGGGCGTTAACCATGTACTCAACGGAGTCGGCGATAATGTCACGGGAAGGCAGGGAGTAGAGCATTCCGTCGTGACCCATTGCGATGCCGTCGTCGACAGCAATGGTATTAAATTCTTTAGCGACACCACCCGCTTTCTCAATTTCACGTGCGACCAGCTGGCCCATGTCCTTCAGATGGACGTGGCCTGGTACGAACTGGGTGAAAGAGTTGGCAACGGCGATGATCGGTTTATGAAAGTCATCGTCCTTCATACCGGTAGCACGCCACAGAGCACGGGCGCCCGCCATGTTGCGACCTGCAGTGGAGGTCTTGGAGCGATATTGAGGCATGAAAAGATCCTTCAGGCTTAATTCTTGGATGTCATTGGATCGGCCAGTATATCAGAACTGATGAATATCTGACCTCTCCAGAGTGTCCTACACTGTAAGACTGTATCTCATATGACTTAATTTCATGGAATGGAGGTAGGTTATGCTGATTGGCATCCCCAAAGAGATCAAAGTGCATGAATATCGGGTGGGGTTGACCCCAGCGGGTGTGCACGACCTTATCAATCAAGGGCATCAGGTTCTGGTTGAACGGTTTGCGGGCATGGGCGTTGGCTATGTAGACGACGACTACGCCAAAGTGGGGGCTTCAGTGGTGGGAACTGCTGAGGAGGTGTACCTCAATTCCGAAATGATTATCAAAGTGAAGGAACCGCAGCCTCGCGAGTGCAGTATGCTCTCCGAAGGACAGCTGCTTTTTGCCTATCTGCATCTGGCGGCCGATCAACAACAGACCGAAGCGCTGATGAGATCCGGCTGTACAGCCCTTGCATTTGAAACGGTCACATCCCCCAGCGGTGGCCTGCCGCTACTGGCACCGATGAGTGAAGTCGCAGGGCGTATGTCGGTTCAGGCAGGGGCACACTGTTTGGAAAAAGCGCAGGGTGGCAAAGGTATCCTGCTGGGAGGGGTGCCCGGCGTGTTGCCAGCCAAAGTGGTGGTGCTTGGTGGCGGTGTGGTAGGTGAGAATGCAGCCCGCATGGCGTTGGGGCTGGGGGCTCAGGTCACAATTATTGATCGCTCGATCCCTCGCCTGAAACAGCTGGATACGCAGTTCGGTGGTTGCTTACAAACGCTCTATTCCACACAAGACAATATAGAAAATGCAGTGTTAGCAGCAGATCTGATCGTGGGTGCTGTGCTGATACCGGGCGCGGCGGCCCCCAAACTGGTGACCCGCGATATGGTTTCGGCGATGAAGCCTGGCACCGTGATGGTGGATGTGGCGATTGATCAGGGCGGTTGTTTTGAAACCAGCCGGCCCACGACCCATCAGGAACCTATCTACGAAGTGGATCATGTGGTGCATTACTGTGTGGCCAACATGCCCGGTGCTGTAGCTCGTACGTCCGCACTGGCACTGGAAAATGCGACACTGCCTTACGTTCTTGCTTTGGCGACTAAAGGTTGGCGACAGGCTTTGTGGGACGATCCGTACTTGGCCAATGGGCTGAATATCCATAATGGTCAGATCACCTGTCCCGGTGTGGCGGATGCGTTTAATCTGCCCCTCATACCAATGGAGCAGGTGCTCGAGAATAATCGGACTTGATTGCTGGCGGTTGATCGGGGAGTCTATGGCAACCTTGTATAGGGAGACCAAGATGTCCTCAATTGATAAGAAAAAACTTCGCTCCGATATTTGGATGCAGCGTCTGATGAAAACCGGGATTCCGGTGGCGATTGTCAGTGTTTTGAGCCTGTGGTTAGGTTGGTGGTTGCAAGAGCCCGCATTGGGTCAGGTATTTATTGTGACGGCGGGGATTGCTCTAGTCATCGGCCTGATCTACAACGTACGTTTTGTCATCCTGTCTGTGCGCCAGCTCAAAGATAAAGAAAACGACAGCAAATGAGTGCAGAAGCGCTGATCGATCGCTACGGAGCGCTGGCTGAACTGGATGCCGAAGGGCGTGAACTGCTCTTACAGGCACGCCGGGTTGAGTTGCCTGCTGACACGGTGATCTTTCGTCACGGCGACAGCTGTGATCATTTTGTGATGCTGGTGTCGGGGCGTATTAAGGTGATGACGCGTTCGGCAGCCGGTCGGGAGTTACTGCTTTATCGCATTGATCAGCTCGGCACCTGTGTTCTGACCACCTCATGTTTACTCGGGCACCAGAATTACCCCGCGGAAGGCATCGCTGAGACCGATGTGGTGGCTTATCTGCTGCCGCGATCAGCCTTTCAACAGGCAGTGGATAATTCCCCTGCGCTGCGCACCTTTATTTTTGACTCGTACGCCGAACGGCTGGCCGGATTGATTCACCTGGTGCAGGCGGTTTCCTTTGAAAACATCGAACAGCGTTTATCTGCACATCTGTTGCAACGGGCAGATGAGGAGGGAGTCGTGCGTGAGTCGCATCAGTCGATAGCGGATGAACTGGGTACCGCCCGCGAAGTGATCAGTCGCAAACTGCAGCTACTGGCTCAAAAAAATATTCTGGTTTTAGGACGTGGGCGAGTCACTCTGCTTGATCCTGATGCACTGCAATATCCTCAATGTGACTAAAGTCACAGATAGCGAGCTCCTTGGACGAGATACTGAATGCAACTTCATGTTTATCCGTCCGGGAGAGCGTTATGGAAAAGAATATAGGTAGTTTGGATAAAGCGATTCGTGTGCTGGTGGGCCTCGTTCTGTTGGCGCTGGTATTTGTGGGTCCGCAGTCCGTTTGGGGCTGGGTCGGGTTGCCGGTCATCCTGATCGCTTTGTTTGGTTGGTGCCCGCTGTACAAAATATTGGGTGTGAGTACCTGTAAACGCTGCAATAACTGACCCACACGGGTTATCTCCTTTCTTACGACGCAACGCCGCTTCTTTAAGCGGCGTTTTTTTTCAGTTCAGTAAAGATTCATCCGTTGACCCCTACTCTGTAGTCATTCTTACAACGAACCTGCTAAGCAGATAGGAGTGACGTGATGAAAAAACTGATACTGACCGCCCTGCTCAGCGTGGGTGTGATAGCAACCCAGGCGGAAGCACGCAGCTGGGATAAGGGACATCCAAAACATAAGGACTATGCCCGCGTTGTGCATGTAGAGCCCATCTACCATCGGATTGAACGCACTATTCCCCGCGAAACTTGCTGGAATGAGCGTGTACAGGTGCAGCGGCCACACCGTTATCGCAACGACTCTTATACGGACGAAATACTGGGTGGCATCATTGGTGGTGCTATTGGTAACGCCGTGGGGCATAACAAATCGAATAAAAAGGTTCAGGCCGCCATCGGCGCTGCGTTGGGTGCGTCAATTGCGCACGATATGAATCGCCCCCGTCACCGTGATTACGGTGTAAGCTACCGGGATGAGCAGCGTTGTGCGGTCGAACATGATGTGGAGTATCATGAAGAGGTTTCTGGATATAACGTCACGTACCGCTATCACGGACGGGAATATCAAACCCGGACACGGCGGCATCCGGGTAAACGCATCAGAGTGCAGGTTGATGTTCGGCCGGTACACTGAGGTTAATGTTTAAGGGGTTGGGAATGTACAAACGGATTGCCACAACGACGGCAAAAGCAGGCGGTGTATTAGGTTTATCGCTGATGCTGATGTTCAGTCCGGCTATATCTGCCGCGCCGGTAACCAGCCCAGCGGTCAGTATGTTACTGGCCCAAAATTCGATCAGCCTGCAGCAGGCGGTCGCCCGTGTTAAGGAAAAATATGGCGGGCGGGTTTTGAAAGCCGAACCCGTCACAGTTAAAGGTCGGGCCGGGTATCGCATCCGGGTTATGAGTAACGGACGTATTCGTGAATTTCTTGTGGATGCGTCCAGTGGAAAGTTGATGCGACCCTGATCAGCCCGAAAGAGGAAGGTGCAATGAAACTGCTTGTTGTTGAAGATGAACCGGATCTGCGTCGTCAGCTGGTCAAGGCGATGGAAGGTCGTGGTTACACCGTTGAAGATTGTGAAGATGGCGAAGAGGCGCTTTATCTGGGGCGCGAATATCCATACGATCTGGCGATTGTCGATCTGGGCTTACCTAAGCTGTCGGGCGTTGATGTGATTAAACGCTGGCGTGCCGAAGAAAAGCGTTTTCCTATCATTATTCTGACCGCCCGTGGCGACTGGCAGGATAAGGTGGAAGGACTGGAAGCGGGGGCGGATGACTATCTGGTTAAGCCGTTTCATATGGAAGAGCTGGCAGCACGTCTGAATGCACTGCTACGTCGTACCGCGGGTCACGCCAAGCCTGAATTTGAATTCGGTCCACTGCGCATCGATACCACGGGTCGTGTGGTTTACCGTAACGATGAGCCGGTGTCACTTACCAGCTACGAATATAAAACGTTCGAATATTTAGTCCTGCACGCGGGTAAAACCGTGTCTAAGACGGAGCTGACTGAACACTTGTACCATCAGGATTATGACCGCGACAGCAACGTACTGGAGGTGTTTATTCGCCGCCTGCGTCAGAAGCTGGACCCGGATCAGGATATACAGCCGATCACGACCGTACGTGGTATGGGCTATCGGTTTGATTTGAAACCGGTGCAAAAAGACTGATGACTGCCGCTTGGCCCTTTCGCTTGTCCTTGTTGCGTTCGATTCAGGGCCGATTGCTGGTGGCATCGGCTCTGATTCTGCCCATCGTCATGTTGCTGGCAGGGCTGGCGCTAAAAAATGCCTATTACAGCAGTCAGGAAGTGGCCGTGAAAGAGCGGCTGCAGTTACAGGTTTATCTCCTTTTGGGCAGTATCGAGCTGGGTGATCAGCTGGCGGTGCTGCCACAATCTCTTCAGGAACCCCGTTATGCCCAGATTGGTTCGGGTTTATACGGCGTTATCCACAACGGTAGCGGACGACTGTTATGGCGATCGGAGTCGTCACGGTTGTTGCCCGAAAGCCAGGTCAGTGCCAATTTCCAGTTGCCTACTGTATTAACGGCAGGCGCATCCACGTTTGATCATTTGCCCGAAGCGGGTATGTTTCGTTATCGCTTTAGTGTGATTTGGGAGCTTAATGGCAAAGAGATGCCGTTGCAGTTCACGGTCATGGAAGCGGATCAACCCGTATTGAAGGCGTCTGCGGCTTATTCCAGGCAGTTGGTGTTCTGGCTGGCGGCGGTGTTGGTGGTCGCACTTCTGGCGCAGGTATTGATTATGCGCTGGGGTATCCATCCTCTAAAAGGTCTGGCGCGGGATCTGAAAATGATTGAGCAGGGGGATGCCGATCGCCTGTCCGGGCGATACCCCAGTGAAGTTCAGCCGGTGACCGATAACCTTAATCGCCTGATCGACAGCGAACGTCAGCAACGGGAGCGGTATCGCAATACACTCGGGGATCTGGCGCACAGTCTGAAAACGCCGCTTGCTGTGATGCGTGGTGCAGGGGAGGAGCGGTTACCTCTAAACGAATATGGATCGGTTGTTGATGAGCAGGTCCAGCGTATGGATCAGATCGTCCAGTATCAGTTGGCGCGTGCAGTCAAATCTCAAGGTGCAGGTCTGGCTCAGGCGGTATCAGTCAAAGCCGTTGTGGATAGAATGCTGGGTGCACTGGATAAAGTGTATCGGGATAAAGGCGTGTGTTCGGATGCGCAGGTTAGCGAAACGCTGGGTTTTGCCGGTGATGAGCGTGATCTGATGGAAGTACTGGGTAACTTGTTAGAGAACGCCTACAAATATGGTCATAGCCAGTTGAGAATCACTGGAACGCTAGTGCAGGAAAGCCTGTATCTGGAGATCGCGGACGATGGACCCGGTGTTAATCCAGAAGCGCGGCAGGTGATTCTGGAACGTGGTGCGCGTCTGGATACCTCTATTCAGGGACAAGGTATTGGGCTTTCAGTGGCCGCGGATATTGTAAGCTCGTACGATGGACGCTTAGAAGTTGCAGAATCAGATTTGGGCGGTGCGCTGTTTAAAGTGACGCTGCCGGGTGGCAGCGTCTGATCCTTCTTTTGGGTGTATTCAGTGTGATTGCTTGGCATCCTCTAGCATCTGTACACGACGCTCTGTGGCGGGATGGGAGCTGAACCAATCCGGTATATTGCTGCGCTTGATGTTGTTTTCCAGCTGTGTCAGCAACGTCGCCAGGTGTTTCACGTCCATATTTTCCTGTCGCATATAGTCGATGGCAAACTGATCGGCTTCTTCTTCAAAACGTCGTGAGTAACTCTTTTCGACCAGTAAGGTTGGCAAGGCCGCGAGTACGGTGGTTGCGGCACTCATATCTCCGGTCACCGCCGTGATAATCAGCGGATAGGTACTACTTTGTAAAATCATTCTCAGGCTGTGCCGGTGTTCCACATGGCCAACCTCATGGGCCAATACCCCCTGAATCCCTTGAGGGTGATCGGCGAGTTCGATCAGCTGGTCGGTAATCAGAATGTCCCCTGACGGCAGCGCCAGTGCATTCGGGCCCATGATGCCGCCGTCACGGAAATGCAGCCGATAATTGAAAGCGGACGTCTGGCTTTCGGCGATCTGCCGGAACTGTTGGCGAATAGCCTGCTGTTGCCCCTCAGGTAATTGACTGTCGCTGAACAGCCCCGACTGATCCAATACTGCCAGCGTTTCCGCTCCCAGCTCCTGCGTGATGCTAATGGGCAGGCGTTGTGCCACCTGATCGGCGATAGCCGGTAAACCGGCGGCCACAAACCACCAGATCATCAGTCCGGTGATCACGACAGCGGCTAAGGCATAACGCAATTTGCTTTCCAGTGTGTGGATCAGGCCCGCGCGTTTGTGGGCTTCAGGATTAAACTGCTCACAGAGTTGATCAATCAGGTCGTTTTGGCTGGATTCCAGTCGACTGCCATCAGGCAGATCGAGAAAACGTGGTGTATTACCGATACGCGGGCTGACCTTCAGCTGCTGCCATTGCCATTGCAGGTCATTCGGTAATTTGAAGTAGCCGGACGAGCCAATCTCCAGCACACAGGCCGTGCGTCTGGAGGTCTGCCCGTCGTAAAAATAGGCCTCGAGTTGCATTAGACACCAAACTCCAAATCCAGTGTCTCACCCAACTCTTCACCGAAGGCGTTCTGCTGGTCCTGCTGTGCCTGTACAAACTGCTCCAGATCACCCTGTATCAGCGCAGAGGTGCAAGTAGCCCGGTAGTTGGCGCTACGGATCATAGCCCAGGGAGTTGCCAGTCCCAGCGTGAATACAATGGCAAAGGTATTACTGATAAATATCCATAGGTAGGCCAGCGTTCTCATACGGCTTTCAAAGCGGTGTTCGCCCAGATGCAGGTTATTCAGTGTCAGGTTCACCACATTCACTTTGATGTAGGCATATACCAGATAATAGAATGGCAGGACCACCAGTGGTAGCAGCGGTGTGAGTGTGGGGGCTGCAGTCTGTACCAAAAAGAATAAAACACCGGTCGAGATCATCAGAAACAGGGCTGACAGGTAGATGGAATAGAACGCACCCGCTTTAAATTCTGCAGACATTTGGGTGTCACCAAAACGGCTGTGGTTTGCCAGCCACCGTTGCTGTCGACACACGGCGTAGGGATAGAGTAATCCGGCGGTGAACGCACTGCCAACGGGCAGTAAGACATAGGCGATCAGCGCCTGCACATAGCCGCCATCAAAGCCAAAGCGGATGTTACGGTAACGGGTATTAAAGTGTCGGAACATCATGGAGCGAACGATAATCCAGGGCAGCACCGCGGCGAATAGCAGCATCATCGGAAGGGCTGCGAGGGGGAAAAAATTAGTAATGACCTGGTAGAGTATAAACAGACCGAATGCGATCAGGCGTCCTTTGAGAATCTGCATCGGCAGGGCGGTATACTCGAAACTGGAACCGCCTAGGGTGGTATGTCCGTAGAAGTATTGATGCGTGCGGACTTTGGCCCAGGCTGAGTAAATACCCAGTGTCAGAATGGTCAGGCAGAGGTTGACGATCCAGATACGGAAGAATTCACCGGCTTTGCCGTGAAACTGAAAATCGAGTACCTGAGGCTTCTGTATAGCGAGCTTGGGCTGAACAGGCTTGTTCATGGTTGATATTCCTTAATCAGTCAGAAGAGGCCCCATCCCGAGGCCGTCATTAAATCGGATCAAAACAGCGCTCGGTTTCAAAGTAGTTTGGCAAAGACTTTGGAATTCCGCTGCAAATTGTAGAGTGACTTTTTCTCGGTTGGCAGAGAGCCTACCGGCACCTCTTTGAATCCACGTTCCACAAACCAGTGTGCGGTGCGGGTCGTCAGTACAAACAGCTGCTCCAGCCCCTGCAGGCGTGCCTGTTTTTCCACCGCTTGCAGCAACATATCGCCGCGATCTCCGCCCCGGTACTCCGATGAGATCGCCACGCAGGCCAGTTCGCCGGTTTTTTCCTCCGCGAAGGGATAGAGCGCAGCGCAGCCGATAATCGCACCATCACGTTCCACCAATGTGAAACGTTCGATTTCGCTCTCCAGCAACTCGCGGGAGCGACGCACCAGAATACCCTGCTCCTCCATCGGCTGGATCATCTCCAGCAGACCGCCAACATCTTCAATGCTGGCCTGACGAATTTGCTCGTAGGACTCCTGCAGCACCATCGTGCCGGAGCCTTCACGGGTGAATAGTTCGGTGATCAGCGCGCCATCTTCCTGGTAGCTGATCAGATGACAGCGATTCACACCTTCACGACAGGCTTGTACCGAGGCCAGTAAGTTACGTGACAACTCCGTATGGGGTTTATCGCTTTGCTCCAGCCCTGCCAGATAGCTGCTCACCAGCCGTTCGGCTTTCCGCGTGAGGACTTCACTGCGCAGTTGCTGTTTGCTGTCGAGTACCCCTTTGTCCGCGCCAAACAGCAGTAGCTTGTCGGCGTTAAGCGATACGGCGGTGCGGGTGGCTACATCTTCTACGGCAAGGTTAAAAATTTCGCCGGTCGGTGAGTAACCCAGGTGAGATAGCAGGACGATATTGCCCTGATCCAGATGTTGATTGATCGCTTCGCTGTCGACCCGGCGAACCTCACCGGTATGTCCCAGATCCACGCCGTCATCAACGCCGACCGGACGCGCAGTCACAAAGTTGCCCGACACAACACGGATACGGGCACCGTGCATGGGGGTGTTGGACAAGCCCATCGACAGCCGTGCTTCTATCTCGGTGCGCACCGAGGCCGCGGCCTCAATCACACAGCGCAGCGTCTCAGCATCGGTGACGCGGCGGTGATGATGCAGTTGTGGTTTCAGCCCTTGTTGGGCCAGACGGGTCTCAATTTGTGGACGCGAGCCGTGCACTAACACCAGTCTTACGCCGAGACTATTCAGCAGCGCAATGTCATGGACGATGTGGTCGAAGTTGGGGCTGGCCACGGCTTCGCCACCCAGCATCAGCACAAAGGTTTTACCCCGATGTGTATTGATGTACGGCGATGAGTGGCGGAACCAGTTAACGTATTGTTTTATATCGTTTATCACAGGCAGTACTTGGCGATCATTTGCTCTAATATCGCAACTGTAGGCTTAATCTGGTCAAAAGCCAAATACTCGTCTGGTTGGTGTGCCTGATCAATTGATCCAGGTCCCATGACAATCGTATCCATGCCCAGATCTTGAAGGAACGGTGCTTCAGTGCCAAATGCCACACTTTGGGCCGTATAGCCCGTGAGCTTTTCGGCAGTTTGTACCAGTTCAGAGCTGGCGTCATTCTGAAACGGCGGAATGCCCGGGAACAGTGATTCAGAGGTGATCTGTACGCCGAACTCCTGTTCCAGCGGTTTAACGCGCTGCGCGACCGTTTCACGTAAATTATTGAGGTTCATGCCCGGCAGTGGGCGCAGATCGTATTCGAGATCACAGTGGCCGCAGATCCGGTTAGGGTTATCTCCGCCGTGCACACAGCCCAGATTCAGCGTCGGTACGCTAACGGTAAAGTTGCTGTTGCTGTAGTCCCGCTGAAGTTCCTGACGAAAGTCGATCAGCTTGCCCAATACAGAGTGCATCGCTTCCAGCGCGTTGGCGCCCAGAGAGGGATCAGAAGAATGACCTGCGCTGCCTTTGATGCGAATGCTCTCCATCATCATGCCTTTGTGCATGTACACCGGACGCAATCCTGTTGGCTCACCGATGACTGCATAGCGCGCTTTCGGTTTGCCGGCTTCTGCCAGCGCACGTGCGCCGTTCATCGAACTTTCTTCATCCGCCGTGGCGAGAATAATCAGCGGTTGCTGCAGAGGCTGTTCGAGGAATTTTTTCGCCGCGGTAATTGCCAGTGGGAAAAAACCTTTCATGTCGCAGGTACCCAGCCCGTAGAACCGATTATCTTTTTCGGTCAATCGGAACGGATTACTGGCCCAGAGTTCATCGTTGTAAGGCACTGTATCGGTATGGCCTGACAGGACCAGTCCCCCCGGACCACTGCCCAGTGTGGCGATCAGGTTCGCTTTATTGGGCGCCCCCGGAATGGGCATGACTTCGGTTTTGAAGCCCAGATTGGATAACCAGGTTTCCAGCTTTTCGATGACGTCGAGGTTGCTTTGATCAAGGCTGGGGTTGGTACAGCTGACCGATGGACTGGCAATCAGTTCGGCAAGCATCGTAACAATATCGGGGCATTGATGGTTGGACATGGAGTCTCCGTTCTTCTTGTTATATGACCATCCCCATGACAGCAAACATGGGTGGGCGTCCGTATGGAATACCTTATTGTGCAACCATCAGGGACGAGGGTCTACGCTGGTCGGTGAAAAGTCTTAGATTCGTGTGCGGAGAGCGACAGGAAAGAAAAAGGATTTGAGGAGGCAGAAGGGAAGTTTGAAGAAGGGAAAACCTAAAGGAGCAGACGGCACTCGGTACCGTCTGCTCAACGGGGTATTAGCTAAACATGCCTTTGAACATAAAGAAGAACATGATTGCCAGACCCGCACCCGCAGGCAGGGTTACAACCCAGGATACGAAAATCGTGCCGACGACACGCAGGTTCAGTGCAGCCATACCACGCGCGATACCTACACCCAGTACAGCGCCGACCAGAGTGTGAGTCGTGGAGATCGGCAGACCGGTGCCAGATGCCACAACCACAGTCGTTGCAGCGGCCAGCGTTGCAGCAAAGCCACGGCTTGGTGTCAGCTCGGTAATGTTGTTACCAACAGTTGCGATAACTTTATGGCCGTACGTCACCAGACCGGCAACGATACCTGCGCCACCCAGCAGCAAAATCCATGCTGGCATGGCGGACTTCTGCAGCACTTCACCGCCAGCAGATACAACACCGACAATCGCAGCCAGAGGACCTACAGCGTTCGCAACATCGTTAGAACCGTGGGCGAAAGCCATTGCACACGCGGTGAACATCATCAGGATGCCGAACAGTTTCTCAACACTGGAGAAATGGTATTCTCGATCCGCATCCGCATTGGGCTGGATCTTCTTCAGCATCATGGTGCCGATAAACATGGTGAAGAGACCAAATACGATGGAGATAAGTGCACTCTGACCCCAGCTCAGATCAAGCCCAACGTGCTTCAGACCTTTAGTAAAGGTCACCATCGCGATGATAAAGCCCACCATGAAGATGTAGAACGGGATATATTTCTTCGCGTTCTTAAATGGATCTTCGGTGTCGAGTATCAGCTTCTGCACCGTTCGGAAGAGGAAGAACGATATGACCCCGGCGGTCAGAGGAGAGACCACCCAGCTCGCAACGATCTTAGCGACTTTGCCCCAGTTAACCGCATCAGCAGAAATCCCCACGGCTGCAAAGCCTACAATCGCGCCGACAATCGTATGTGTCGTAGAGACCGGCCAGCCAAAGTAAGTCGCGACGAGCAGCCATGTACCCGCTGCCAGCAATGCCGCCATCATACCGAAGACCAGTAGTTCAGGTGTACCGGAGAGCAGTGCGGGGTCGATAATCCCTTTACGAATGGTGGCGGTTACTGCACCACCTGCCAGGTATGCACCGGCGAATTCGAACATGATGGCGATGATAATCGCCTGTTTCAGGGTCAGTGCTTTAGAACCAACCGAGGTGCCCATGGCGTTTGCGACGTCGTTTGCGCCAACACCCCAAGCCATGAAGAAACCAAAAATACACGCAAGGATGACAATCGTGTCACCATACTGAGCGATGATATCCATGAGGAATAATCCTGAAAAAACTTAAGAATTAACGAGCCATCAGCAGCTGTAAACGGCTGCCAACCTGCTGCGCGCGATCCGCCAGATCACCGATCCAGTTAATGATCTGATACAGGAACATCACATCAATCGGGTTCATATCTTTTTCGATCTGGAACAGTTCGAAACGGATGCCGCGTTCCAGTTCATCGGTGCGGTGCTCCAGATCATCCAGTTCACCGATCATCTTCTCGACCAGATCGACTTCATGACCACTGAAACCACTGGTCAGCAGTTCATCCAGTTCATTCAGAGCAACCAGTGCTTTTTCCGACGTACTGAGGGCTGCGCGGACGAAATCAGTCATGTGGGGTTGAATCGGTTCCGGTATTGCCATCTGGCGACCGAGCATCAGGCCCGCAATATCCTTGGCACGGTTCGCGATCTTGTCCTGCATGCGCAGCAGTTCCAGCAGGTCCGTACGGGGTACCGGCAGGAAGATGCTCTTAGGCAGGTGTTGGCGAACCTCCTTTTTCATTACATCAGCTTCGCCTTCCAACGTTGCGATACGGTGCTGTACCTGAGAAGCAGTTTCCCAGTCATCAGCTTTTACCGCTTCGAAAAATGGAATTAGCTCTGAGGCACATTCCTGTGCTTTTGCAATGTGTTCCTGCATCGGCTTAAACGGCGAGCGCGCAAACATCTGCAAGATCGGATTATTGGTTACCATGGGCGTTAACCTGTGAGTGTAAAATTTGCGCGCCAGTATAAAGTGGCCTGTCATATGTTTGTAGTTGTATATACACGAAATATTCATGAAATTGACATCAAACTGACGCAAATCGAATTTGGACCCAAGACTGGGTTAGACTGTCGCCTGAAGTAGAAGGAAACTGTGGGTTATGGCGAAAGAAATCGAGTTAAAACTGAGTGTCAGTCGACACCACATTGAGTCTCTGAAGCAGCAGCCGTTGTTTCAGTCTCCGCAGGTGATAGATCAGGGCGCTAAGGCGTTGAAAAATATCTATTTTGACACGCCGGAACAGGATCTGACGCGGGAGCGGGTAGCACTGCGCATCCGTGAGAAAGAGGGCCGCTATATCCAGACGCTGAAAACCAGTGGTAAGGCTGAAGGTGGTTTGCATCAGCGCGCTGAGTGGGAGTGGTATGTTGATCAGCCTGAACTGGACTTTGAACTGCTGAAGCAAACCGAATGGCCAGCTGCGTTAAACGATCCGGCATTACTGGCGCGGATCAAGCCGGTCTTTGCCACGGACTTTATGCGTAATACCTGGCTGTATGATGGTGTTGGTGATGATGGTGAGCGTTTACTGATCGAGATTGCACTGGATCGCGGCCAGGCATGGATCGGGCAGGGTGAAGAGCGCAAACACGACGAAATCTGTGAGCTTGAGCTGGAATTGATGGCGGGCAGCCCAGCAGGCCTGTTTCAGGTTGCGCTGGAGCTGGGGCAGCAGATTCCACTGCTGAGTTCTGATGTCAGCAAAGCACAGCGCGGGTATCGACTCTGCGCGCCTGAGAGTTATCAGGTGCGTGAGCCTGAACAGAGCTTTGTCGAAGATGCGACGCTGGAGCTGGCGTTCTGTCAGATGTTGCAGCGTGAACTGATGCTCTGGCCGCAGTATCTGGAAGCCTGGCAGTTTACCCGTGACTGGCAGTATGTGACGTTGGCGCTGGAGTCATTGCGCAACATCGGTGGGCTGTACGAAAGCTTCAGCGATATCATTCCGGCTGACCCTGAAGGTGATCTGGACCCGTTGCTGACAAAGCTGATTCGCCAGTTACGCGATGTGGATGCTTGGCATCGTACTGCGGGTCTGATGAACGGCAATGGTCAGGCGTGGCAGCAGGAAGCGCAGAAAAAAGCGGAAGATCGTATGGAGGTGCTGTTACAGACCGTGGGTCTGGGGCAGATCGCCCTGCAGATCGGTTTGCAGCTGGTTTCATTGAGTTGGCGAACACGCTGGAGTGAGGAACACCAGCAGCGTGCGCAACGAAGATTGAATCTGGCGTGACAAAGCTCATGACCTCAGCTGTAGAGATTTGATAGGCTGGGGTCATGTCCGGTGAGCATTTTGGTTGTATCGCCTGCCGGTACAGCTGAACTCGCCGGGCTTTGATCTGATATGGCCCGGTTTGGACTCTTTTGGGAGAGCAAACGGACCATGTACACAGCGCTAACCGATACGGTAACCGAGTCACTACACCCCCTGCTGGAGCAAAACTGGCAGCGTTTTGAAGACAAACTTAACGCAGTAGAAGGGGTATCCCCCGAACTTTTGACTGAGCTGACGCGTGTGAGCGTAGGCAGTGATTTTGTATCTGAGCAACTCAGTCGCTCTCCCGTCCTGTTACAGGACCTGCTCACCAGCGGTGATTTGCACCGCAGTTACGAGCCTGACTATTACGAAACTGCGCTGACACAGCGTTTATCCGACATTGACGCCGAAAACGATCTGCATCGTGAGTTGCGTTTGTTCCGTAACCGCGAACAGGTACGCATTATCTGGCGTGATCTGACCCGCCGCGCGGATATGCGTGAAACCACCCGTGACCTGTCTTTGATGGCAGACGCCTGTATCGATGGTGCGTTGAACTGGTTATATGATTCGGCGTGTGAACGCTGGGGCACACCTTATGGTATCGGCGAGAGCGGTGAAAAAGAGCAACAACGCCTGGTTGTGATGGGTATGGGTAAGCTGGGCGCGAATGAACTCAATCTGAGCTCCGATATCGATCTGATCTTCTCGTTCCCGGAAAACGGTCAGACGGATGGCGAGAAAAAGTGCCTGGAGAATCAGGACTTCTTTATCCGCGTAGGCAAAAAACTGATTCAGGCGCTGGATAATATGACCGTGGATGGTTTTGTATTCCGCGTTGATATGCGTTTGCGTCCGTTTGGGTCGGCGTCTCCGCTGGCAGCCAGCTTTGATGCGATGGAGCTGTACTATCAGGAACAGGGGCGTGACTGGGAACGCTACGCCATGATTAAGGCGCGTATCGTTGCCGGTGACAAAAAGGCCGGGGCGCAGTTGATGCAGCGCTTGCGCCCCTTTGTTTATCGCAAATATATCGACTTCAGTGCGTTTGAGTCTCTGCGTGAAATGAAGGAGATGATCAACCGCGAAGTTCGTCGTAAAGGGCGGGAGCAAAATGTAAAACTCGGCTCAGGCGGTATTCGCGAAGTTGAGTTTATCGCACAGGCGTTCCAGCTGATCCGCGGTGGTCGTGATAGCCGTCTGCAGCAACGCGAACTCTGTAACATCCTGCCACTGTTACCTGATTCCGTTGGTATGCCACAGGAAGCGGTAGATGACCTGCTGAATGCCTATGAGTTCCTGCGCAATGCCGAGCACGCGATTCAGGCAGTGGCGGACAGGCAGACACAGGAGCTGCCGATGGATGACAAGGAGCAGCTGCGTCTGGCGTACAGCATGGGTTTTGAGCAGTGGGATGCGTTCTATGATCAGCTGGAAGCTCATCGTGCCAATGTGCGCCGTCATTTTGCGGATGTTATTGCGCCTGCAGAAGAGCAGGAAGAGGGGCAGACGGAAAATGCCGCAGAGGAGTGGCTGGAGCTGTGGGACGGCGCTCTGAATCAGGAACAAGGGATTATCTTCCTTGCAGAAAAGGGCTATGACAACGCTGAGGCGGCCTATAAGCAGCTGGTGGATCTGTATCGGTCACGTACCGTGCAGATGCTTCAGCAGATCGGTATGGAGCGTCTGAGAGCCGTATTGCCTACCTTGCTGGCAGAGGTGTCGCGTACCGATAATGCGACAGAAACCTTATCACGCGTCCTGACATTGGTGAGCGCGGTACTGCGCCGGTCTGCCTATCTGGTGCTGCTGGCGGAAAATCCGGGCGCACTGAAGCAGTTGGTCCGTCTGTGCTCTGCCAGTGAGTGGTTCTCTGAAAAATTGGCGAAACAGCCGATTCTGTTGGACGAGTTGATCGATCAGCGGACGTTGTACACGCCGCCGGATAAAGGCCAGATCAGCAATGAGTTGCGTCAGCAGCTGTTGCGCATCCCGGAAGAAGACACCGAGCAGTTGATGGAAGCGCTGCGTTATTTCAAGAATGCGGTGACACTGCGTGTAGCGGCTTCTGAGATCACCGGCGCGCTGCCATTGATGAAAGTCAGCGATTACCTGACCTGGACCGCAGAGGCCGTGTTGAACGTGGTGCTGGAGATCGCCTGGCGCAATCTGTCAGAAAAGCATGGCGTGCCGATGAAGTCTCCGGGTGTGCCGTGTGATCCGAACTTCATCGTGGTGGGGTACGGCAAAGTCGGGGGAATTGAGTTGTCCTACGGCTCGGATCTGGATTTGGTGTTTGTGCACAATGCAGATCCTAACCTGTTCACTGATGGTGGCAAACAGATCGCTAACTCCGTGTTCTTCACCCGTCTGGGGCAGCGTATCATTCATATTCTGAACACCTTTACCCCGTCCGGGCAGTTGTACGAAGTGGATATGCGTTTACGTCCGTCCGGTAACTCCGGCCTGCTGGTGAGCTCGTTGAAGGCGTTCACGGAGTATCAGAAGAAAGAAGCGTGGACCTGGGAGCATCAGGCGTTGGTACGTGCCCGTGTTGTCGCCGGAGACCCAACGTTACAGCGCGAGTTTGAAGCGGTGCGTGCTGAGATTCTTGAATCGCAGCGTGAAAGTGGCGCGCTGAAAACGGAAGTGGTCGAGATGCGCCAGAAGATGCGCGACCACTTGGGTAGCAAGAATACGCAGAACACCGAGAAGCCGGTGTTCCATCTGAAGCAGGATCGCGGTGGGATTGTGGATATCGAGTTTATGACGCAATTCAATGTGCTGGCCTATGCCCATGAGCATCCTTCGCTGACGGAGTTCACCGACAATATCCGTATCC
>NZ_JBFGYC010000025.1:0-17400 GCF_041587635.1 Pontibacterium sp.
AACGGTAAGCGTCATCGTCTGGTTGTGCAGAAAGCAGCCGCTCACATCTTCGCCAGGAGAGATTTCGCCATAAGAATAATAACCAGTGGTCGTCGTACTCTCACCCAGAATCCCTTTCACTGCCTCAACCTCTGCGGCAACCTCGTCACCCATCACCAGCTTTCGGCCCACACAACTCACCAGTATCGCCAGCCTGTTCTGTTCTTCGCCACCGATATGCAGAGCGGCTTGCCCTGCACCATCAATCAAACCGTCTATAGAGGTATGCATCAGACGCAAATAGCCATCAGGATCAATATCACCAGCTAAGGTCAGACTCCCCTCTTCCTCATCGATACCAAGAATGGTACGGATAACCCCTTCCTCCCGCTGCTCAATGGACAACATCTCCAGAGGAAACAGCAGCGCAGACGAAGGCAAGTCGCGGGCGTATTCACCCAGATAACGTTTATAGAGATCAAGAGCGGGCTTACCGTCTAACTCATACAGAATATTGCCATCGCTGCGTGTTACTTTGCGCCGCGGACCAAAAGCCTCCCAGCCACCAAAGGAACTGTGTTCGATCGTCAGCGAATCGCCATATAGCGCCACAGCACTTAGGTGATCTGCCTCAACGCCATGCGGTGTAAGGCAAACCGTACTCACAAAATCCGCATTGTCGGCCGCGAGCCCACCGCTAATCGGAAGGTCAGCGCCCAATATAGACGCCATGCCGTTAACGATGGCGCTACCGTTCACATTAACCCCAGGGCTCAACACGAAAACGGCGCGAAGTCCTTCATGATCGATTTTCTCGGCCAGCGAGACTCCGGCTGCCCACGAATTTTTTATCCCGCCAACTGGCGCAGACACCACCTCACAGCGAGCATTATCAAAACTAATCTCATTAACCACTACCGTGTTTTCAAACACGCTTTCATCCAATATTTCCCCGGCTGTTGAGCATCCCATTAACACAGACTTGGAGTAAACCCGACACAGTTGCTGATAAAAACCCTCACGACGCATCACGTCAGGGGAGGCAAATACCAACACCAGATCAGGCGACTCAAAAATACTTTTTATGGGCTGATATAAAGAATCAGCATCTAAACTGTATTGTTCAACACGCATCGTAATCCTTCTCGTTTGCGGGGTAATAAATAGAATCCAGCACGCTTAACCGCCTTGAACTCACTGCCCCATAGTGACAGCATCCATCCCAAGGCTGGTGGTTCACCCTTTAGCCTCAATTAAGCTTGCATCTTCAACAGAATCTCGTCGCGGAATTCGATAAAGTCCGCCTCACTAATAGCCAAAACATTAAGTGGGACTTCCATATCGCTGATGATAGGAATATCCGGCTGATTTACACGCCAATAGGTACGGTACTTTCGGCTGACCTCTTTGGACCGCAGGAGAATGCTGAGCAGCATACGAGACTGTAGCTTTTCTTCACAGGTATCACGCAGGAAGCTGCTATAGTTTGGCTGCTCCAAGATAGCCGAGCATAGCCCTTTAGGAAAATTCCATTCGCTCGCCACCTGAAAACCCAGATTGTAATGACTCGAACCAAAGGCCTCCATCTCAGCACCATGCAACAGACTAATGTTCTCTCCCTTAATATTGCTTAGAAAAGACTTAAAGTCTCCGAAGTTCCCCATCATCAATGGAATACCGCAATCATGTAACATCCCTATCGTATACGCATCATCTTCGTTGATGTTTGAAAAACGACGTGAAAGAACACTGCAGATATAAGCAACATCTTCGCTGGTATCCCAAAACCGGTCCAGGCGCCCGATCTCCGACAGACTATTCCGAAGCGCCGTCAAGCGGACAATACTAAACACACGATTGATCCCCAGTAGTGAAACCGCATGCTCTAACGAAGTGATCTTCTGTACCAAACCCAAATAGGGGCTATTAACCGCGGCAAGTACAGCTGAAAACAGGGCAACATCGCGCTTTAAGGCAGCACAAATAGCATTAATATCGGGATTTTTCTCTTTGATAAGGTGAGTAAATTGTAGGAATACTTCGGGGCGGGAAGGGATAACACACTTCTTGGAAACGGCCATTTCTAATCCTGACAGACCTGATGTAGTTATAGCGAATACAACATCGCACTGCCAGCGTGCATTTTTTGGATAATCATGTCAATTTTTAGTGTTATGCCTTGGTATTGAGCAGTCGTTCTAGTGCCGAAAAGCAAAAAGGACCGGTACATCGCACCATGCACCGGCCAAGATCGATATCAGGAGAGTGATAATTCAAATGGTGATCACGACACAGGGAAGCCGCGATCACCGGAGGATCCGCGAATCAGACCTGTTCGCGAATGAGCTTCTTGTTGATCTTACCGACACTGGTTTTCGGAATTTCAGTGACGATGTTGATATCCTGCGGAATCGCCCATTTGTTGATGCGACCACTGTCCACAAACTGCGTCAGATGCTTCTGGATCAACTCAGCGCTAATCTCAACGCCTGCCACCGGCACAACCATCGCCAGCGGTCGTTCATCCCACTTCTCATCCGGGACACCTACAACCGCCACTTCGCCGACACCTTCATGCTGGCTGATCAGGTTTTCCAGCTCCAGCGAGGAGATCCATTCACCGCCGGTTTTGATCACGTCCTTAATTCGGTCTTTGATCTGCAGAACGCCCGTTTCGTCAATTGAGCCGACATCGCCGGTATGCAACCAGCCATTGGCCCACAACTCTTCGCCTTTTTCCGGCTCTTTGCTGTAGCCCTGTGTCAGCCAAGGGGCACGTACGACCACTTCGCCCATCGCCTCTCCGTCATGTGCCACATCGTTGCCTTCTGGATCAACGATTCGCAGATCAACCATGCCACAAGGCATGCCGGTTTTGATGCGTATCGGCATCTGATCAGACATATCGAGATCACGCGCATCGGCATGCAAATAGGTAGCCGTCAGTAACGGACAGGTTTCTGACATACCGTAGGCGGTGTGGAACAAAATGCCACGATCCGCCATCTCTTGTGCCAGGCCCAAAGTTGGCGCGCTGCCGCCAGTCAGCAACTTCCAGCCACTCAGGTCGGTATCTTTAGCTTCATCACAGCCCAGAATCATCTGCAACACGGCCGGTACACCGTGGGAGAACGTTACTTTCTCATCGCGGAACAGTTTCACCAATTTGTTCGGTTCATAACGTCCCGGATACACCTGCTTCACACCCATCATGGTCGCCACATACGGCACACCCCACGCATGGACATGGAACATCGGTGTCATTGGCATATACACATCATCGGAGCGCAGCAACGGCAGACCTTCATACGCACCCAATGTGGTCGCCATGTTCAGGGTATGCAGCACCAGCTGGCGGTGGCTGAAATACACACCTTTTGGATTACCGGTGGTACCGGTGGTATAGAACGTGGTCGCGATGGAGTTTTCATCGAAATCAGGGAAATCATAGTGATCACCCGCATCGGCCAGCAGGCTTTCGTATTCACCTACGGCATTGAGACTGGTTGATAGCGGCTTACCGTCATCACACAGCTGAATATACCCCCGGACAGTCGGGAGCTGGTCGCTCAGGGATTCAGCGATGGCCAGAAAATCATCGTGAACCAGCACCAGATCGTCTTCTGCGTGGTTCATGGTGTAGGCGATCTGATCCGGGCTCAAGCGTATGTTCACATGATGCAACACGGCCCCGATCATCGGCACAGCAAAATAGGCTTCCAGATAACGGTGACTGTCCCAATCCATCACAGCTACAGTATCACCCGCACCGATACCGGCTTCAGTTAACACATTCGCCAGCTTACAGATGCGCTGGTTTAACGTGCGATAGTCGTAACGCACCTGATCACCATAAACAATTTCACGGCCCGGCTCGTAACGCTGACCGGATAGCAGCAGGCTTTTGATCAGAAGTGGATACTGATACGCGCTTGGGGTTGGTGCGAGAATTTTAGTGTTCATCGTAATTGACCTATCGGATTTATTATTGTGTTTTGTGGCCCTATCCAGAGCGATTATCCGCTCTGAAAAGGGCATTTTGTCGCTGTGCAGTTGACCGATTTACCCCTGACCAATGCACAGCTAAACGATTTAGAATAGATAACGCGCTGAGAGTTGCACAGTATCCAGCTCTTTTTCTGTGCCGGATGAATCAACCTGCCAGTTGGCATATTCGATGCCGTACTGCAGTTTGGGGCTCGGTGACCAGATCAGGTTTGCATGAAACGACTGACTGGAATCAGGCACGGTGCCATAAGGGTTATCATCCGCTTCCGTACGAGAGAACATCACGTTTGAACGCAGCTGACTGTTCCAGAAATGGCGGTATGCCAAAGACGCACCCCAAGAATTAAAACCCTCCAAGCCTGTAGTCGACCCGTTCACATCCGGGTAGGTCACCAGCCCCATGTAGCGCCCCAGCTCACCGTAGTTAAACTGCATACGCAGATCATCACGCCCTACGGTAGGGAAGCGGGCGGACAAGCTGTACGCCGTACTCCACTCTTTGTCGTCACCATCAACCACTTCGCGGGCCAGCATGCCGACAGAAGCGTGCCCCCACTGACCGTCAAAGTTTGCGCGGGCGATCAGGTCCGGCGTACTTTGATCATCGCCACCGTCTTCCGGGTTTTCCAGTGCAAACATCAGGCTGCCACCGTCATACGGCTGGGTATAACGGACTTGTGCCTGACGTACGAACAGCGCCGAGGCATGCTGACCAAAGGCGGTTAACTCACCCAGGGCATACAGATCCATAAAGGTGGACCAGGTCTGACCCACCAGCACGTTACCCCAGCTGCCATACGCATGACGCAGACGCAAACCGTGACCATTGGCCGCCAGTTCGCTGTCGGTGGTACCGTAGAAGTCTGCTTCCAGATGGGTTTTCAGGGTTTTACCCGCCACCGGCGTCGCGGTTTTAATAAAGAAGCGGGATTCACGCGCAGACAGATCCACACGATCATCTTTGTTGCTATCTGCGCCTTTGACATGGGCTGCGGCCAACAGACCATTCTTACCGTTTACGCCGTTGGTGGTGTATAGAAGATCACCTTTAATGTAGCCGCCGATCTTAACGCTGGTATCACCAATGGTGATTGCGCCACCTTTGCCGGTTGTGACGGCTGTTTTCTCAACATTCGCGACTTTCGCATCGGTCTTCTGCTGGGCTGCCTTGATCTGCTCCAACGCCTGCTGCAATTCCATAATCTGCTGTTGTAGCTTTTCAACGTCAGCGGTTGCTGCTTCGGCTACTGCTGTCATCGGCAGAACAGCTGCCAGACTCATCGCAACAATCAGTTTTTTTGGAGAGAACTTCACTTTACTCATCCGGAGGTGTTCCTATGCTTTATTATTTTTAGGTAGCCTTTCCCCTGCTCAGTAGAAAACGGTAAGAGCATTGGGGAGAAGGCTTGGAGAGGTTCTGGAGATTACTTAAAGTCGCATTGCGCCAGCATGGCACCGTAGGCCTGATCGCCCGGGATCACCTGCTCAATCTCAAAGATGTCATCTTCGTTTTTGCGTTCATCTGCTTTTTTGATCCGCACCTGGAACATGTCATGCACCATACGGCCGTCGTTGCGGAGGTAGGCATTACGGGCAAAGAAATCATTCGGCTTGGTGGATTTCATCTCACGCATCACGGCATCCGATTCATCGGTGCCGGTCGCTTTGATACTGTTCAGGTAATGCATCGTGGCGGAGTAAACACCGGCATGCGCCATAGATGGGATGCTGCCATGACGGGTTTTAAAGCGTGCGGACCACTGACGGCTGGCGTCATCCAGATCCCAGTAGAAACCGGTGGTCAGTTTCATGCCACCTGCAATGTTCGGGTCCAGCGCCTTGGCATTCTGGGTAAACACCAATAAACCCGCCACATCCATCATTTCGGTCAAACCGAATTCGGCCGCAGTTTTCAGAGAGCTCACAAAATCTCCACCGGCATTCGCCAATGCAACCACATCAGCGCCAGAAGATTGCGCCTGCAGGATATAGGAGGAGAAATCCGCAGTTCCCAGTGGCACGCGTACTGAACCCACCACTTCACCACCGTTTTTGCCGATCACGCCAGACGCCACTTTCTCCAGCGCATGGCCAAAGGCATAGTCAGCCGTAATAAAGAACCAGCGTTTTTTGCCTGACTGCACCATCGGCTTCACAGTGCCCTGTGCAAGCGCCACAACGTTGTAGGTCCAGTGAGCGTTATACGGGCTGCAGGACTTCGTGGTAAACGCATGGGATGCAGAGCCAGTGATCATGGCGATCTTTTTCGCTTCGCTGAGCACTTTGGTAACCGCGCCAGTCACCGATGATGCGACCAACCCAGTCACTACATCAACTTCCTGATTTTCTACCCATTCACGTACTTTGGCAGAACCAATATCCGGTTTGTTCTGGTCATCTGCGCTGATCACCTCAATCGGTTTACCCAACACAGTGCCACCAAAATCCTCTACCGCCATGTTCACGGCAGTCACACAACCGGGACCGCAAACATCGGCATACACGCCACCCATATCCCCCAGCACACCAATCTTCACTTTGTCGTCCGAGATACCTTGAGCCTGCACAGCAGAAACGGACAGTGCCGCGGTCATCGCGACAGTCAGCAGAGAGGGTTTCATCGTTTTCATGAGTCTGTTCTCCGAGCAACATTCTTATTTTTATTTAGGGAGTTCCGAGGCTTATGAACCCAAAGCCGCGGACAGATCCATTCAACACAAAGACTTTGGCAACGGTTTGCCACAAATCCACCGAATTGTGCGCACAGGAAGAATTCGACTCAGATTGGCAGTAGACTGAACGGAAATGGCAGGCAGGTTGTACGCTCGATGATGGCAGGCACAAAACTGGTACGGCGCTTTTTCTTGGTGATACTGATGATCATCGCCGTTATGTTCTGCGCCATCTATATCTACTCAGTCCCTCTGATTCAGAAAGAGGTGTACGCGATTGAGCGCAACTCCGCCCGCTTGGCACTGAACAATGTCTTTCAGTTGGCGAATAAGATGTATTCCAATCTGGAGGGCTATCGCGAGCAATCACTGGATGCCCACAAACAACGCCTGAAAGCGGTGGTTGAACTGACCGAAGCACAAGTCATCAACACCTTCCGCGAAGCTCAAAGAGACAACCTGAGTATCAATCAAGCCCGCGCGCGGGTGTTCGAAAACCTGCGAAACTTTAAGTACGGCAACGATGGCTACATCTGGGTGGCCGATCATGACGCCACTCTACTCTCCCACCCCGACCCGCGCTTTCAGGGTTTTGAGATCTCCCAAACGGATAACGGGGATCAAAGCAGCATCATCCGTGAAGTAATAAATGGCGCGATAAACGAGGGTGAAGGGTTTTACCAATACAAATGGCAACGACTGAACGAAGGCCCTCCCATCGACAAATTATCCTATGTGAAAAACTATCCGCAGTGGGGTTTTGTTATTGGCAGCGGGCTGTATCTGGATGATCTGGAAATTGAAGTCCAGGCACGCAAGCAGGCGGCTATTCAGGAAGTCCGCGAAGCACTCAGCGAAATCCAAATCGCAAAAACCGGCTATCTCTATATCTTCGATAAAGACGGCCACCTGCTCGCCCACCCAAACCCCAATATCGATCAAACCAGCGCACTCGAACTGATCAATCCCGCCTCCGGACAGCCGATTATCGGTGAATTGATCAAAGTTGCAGATACCGGCAACGAACTGCACTACAAGTGGGATAAACCCTCAGATCCGGGTAACTACGTCTACGACAAGATCTCCTTAGTGCGCTCATTGGAAGGTTTCGGCTGGTACATCTGCTCATCGGTCTACGTGGATGAATTACGCCATAGCTCAGTGCTGCTGAGTCAGCGGATACTGACGATCGCCCTGATCTCAATTCTGCTGGCGATTACGCTGGCCGTATTTTTTGTGAACCGTATTGTGCAGCCCATAAAGCAACTGGCCCGCACTGCTGAACGGGTGCGCAGCGGAGACCTGACCGCCCGCAGCGGCATCGAACGCGATGATGAGCTGGGCATGCTCGCACGCACGTTCGATACGATGGTGCACCGCCTGCGCACGAACATTCAGACGCTGGACAGCACAGTGCAGGAACGCACCCAGGAGCTGGCACAGTTGGAAGAACGGCAACGCCTGATTTTAGATGCCTTACCGGCACAGATCGCGTATCTGGATAAAGATCTGCGTTATCACTTCGTCAATCAAGGCTATGCAGACCTGTTTGAGCGCGACAAAACGCAGATTGTCGGCAACACAATTGATGCGGTGATTGGCCCGGAAATGATGGCCAGTATCCGTCCCCAGATCACACAATGCCTGTCAGGAAACGAGGTCGCCTTTGAATATCGCTTTGACCTGAACGGTCGGGAGATCATCACCAAACGCCTTCTGCTGCCAGATATCGACAGCAATGGAGAGGTGATCGGTCTGCTCAACTTGTCTCTGGATATTACGGCCGAAAAAGAGGCCGAGCGACGCCTGACCGAGGCACAACGCATGAGTGCCGTCGGACAGCTCGCGGGGGGGCTGGCGCATGACTTCAACAACCTGTTGTCGGTCATTCTGGGTAACTTGCTCGCTGCCAGCGACCGCTTTGATGATGTTGAGGGATTGCAGAAATATATGACGCCTGCCGTGCGGGCATCCCGCCGTGGTGCTGATATTACCGCCCGTCTCTTAGCGTTCTCACGGCGACAGGCACTGACGCCCACCCGCGTATATCTGCCCACGTTGCTGCAAGATACGGTTGAACTGGTATCCAGCTCGCTACCCTGTGATATTACCGTCAGCCAACAGGTTACCGAAGACATCTCGCTGTTCGTCGATCCCGGCCAGCTGGAAAATGCACTGGTCAATCTGGCCCTGAACGCCAAAGATGCGATGCCCGAAGGCGGCGAAATTGAGTTTCGCGTACACCCTATCACTATCACCCGTCCCCTAGAGTACGACGAACCCGTTATCGCGGGTGATTACATCGAAATCCAGGTGAATGACACCGGTAGCGGTTTCTCCGGGGAAGCACTGACACAAGCCTGCGAACCCTTTTATACCACCAAAGGCAGTGGCCAGGGTTCAGGATTGGGGTTGAGTATGGTGTACGGCTTTATCAAACAATCCCGTGGTTACATTACCATTGTTAACCGCCCTGATCGGGGCGCATCCGTGTCGCTGCTACTGCCAGCCGCTACAGAATTGTTCGAGACTATACACACGCCGGAAGCTCCCCCTTCAGACCGACCGGACTTCACTGGTCAGCTTTTATTGCTGGTTGAGGATGATCGCGATGTTCGTGCCGTGGTACGTGAGCAACTGGTTTCGTTGGGGTTTACCGTGCTGGAAGCCGCCGATGCCGATGAAGCGGAGCAATTGATCACCACCCTGCCCGAACTGGATGGGCTGATCACCGATATTGATATGCCCGGTCGTCTGAACGGCTTTGGATTGGCAGGCCTGATGCGTCAGCGGGATGCAGCGAGTACTATTGTGTTGATCAGTGGTTACGCCAACAACCATCAGGCCAACACAGAAGATTTACAGTGGAAGGTTTTGCGTAAACCGTTCGACCGGGACGCGCTGGCAGCGGCGATCAGTAACGCCATGCAGGTAACAAACCCAATCACCCCCTCTAACAATAAACAGGACTAAGGACAGCAGGCATGGGCAAAAGCGACCTGATCTATGTTGTGGATGACGAAAAAGATATCTGTGATCTGGTCTGTACCGAGCTGGAATACTACGGCTTTGATATTCGTGCCTACCAAACCGGCGCTCAGGCGCTACAGGCTATCAAACGCCAGCCCCCAGCCCTCTGCATTGTTGATCTGGGATTGCCGGATATGGACGGATTGGCACTGGTGAAGGAACTCTGTGACAACGCTAACGTTGGCGTATTGATTTTATCTGGACGTGGCAGCTTGCCGGACCGGGTATTGGGGCTTGAGCTCGGTGCCGATGACTACATCACCAAACCTTTCGAACCCCGCGAACTGGTTGCCCGCGTACACAGCCTGCTGCGACGTATCGGTAAAGATGACAGCCAACCCCGTCCCAGCAATATCAAGCTGGCCCGATTTGCAGACTGGACGTTTAA
Organism: Pontibacterium sp.; assembly: GCF_041587635.1. Taxonomy (NCBI): domain Bacteria; kingdom Pseudomonadati; phylum Pseudomonadota; class Gammaproteobacteria; order Oceanospirillales; family Oceanospirillaceae; genus Pontibacterium; species Pontibacterium sp. The sequence continues at coordinate 10,078 of NZ_JBFGYC010000025.1, forward strand.
TCCCGCAACGCTCACCCTCACCCGTGATTCAGGTGACATCTTAACGTTAAGTACCGCAGAAGCAGACCTGCTGGGAACCCTGCTGCGGGCACCACAGCAAATCCTATCCCGTGACCGACTGCTGGGCGAACAAGCCATTCCGTATGACCGCAGCATCGATTCACGCATGTCGCGCCTGCGCAAAAAACTTGAAGCTGATCCCAAGGAACCCCGCATTATAAAAACGGTATACGGGGCGGGCTACATGCTTTCCACGAGTGTGGAATGGATCGATTCCGCCTGATGTGATCAATCAGGCTGTGCCAAAAAACAGAACTATCGCGACCCGCCACGCAACCAGCGCTCAGCCGCCTCTCGCCTGCGGAAGACATGAAAGTCTATATCCTGAATCCGTGTGAAACCCTCAAAAACTTTCGCCCGCTCATACTTATCTTGCTTACCGATCCAGGCAATACGCTTCATTTTGACCATCAACGGATTACTTAATAACCAGTTTGATAGCTCATACTCCTGCTTGACCGTAACGCAGCTGTGCGCCTCAGTCTCATCAATAAGTACGTTAAAACACTGAGCCGCCTCACAGTACGCCAGAATCAGCCTGACCTGCTCGTGGTACTCGTTTGGCAACACTTCCACACCCGATATACGGGCAATCACATAACCATCCTTTTCTTCGAACTCACTCGATAAAGCCATATTCTATGTATTCCTGACACGTTCAAATAACGCACACAGAGCTCACTTCGAGCAACACCACACGCGATGTGCATACTTTAAATAAGTGTAGTTGCTGCAAAACGGCATTCAAAAGACCATTTTCTGTGCCATCTCTGCCACGAGTAGAAATAAAGACCACGCTCTCAGCGTCATAACGCACCGTGCGAAACAACCAAAACAGAGTCCATGACTCATTGTGTAATAATTAGGTTAGATGCCGCAAAAACCAAACTCAACTTCATACAGGTCTCTATATGTATGAGTTTCACTATGTAAATTTAACGGCACCCGCAGGCTGGCTTCTGCTTTTGAGTCTCTTAGCTGTAACACTTTGCCACCTTATTGTCCTGTATCTAACCCTGAAGATAGATCGGGCGGTACACTCCGCTCGCGAAGAAGTGCATGACGCAATGGTGTCCCAGATTGCCATCAGAGAGCGAGAACTACTCGAAATCTGGCGCTCCGCTCGCAGGTTGTGTATCTGGATCATCCCATTCTTTTTCGCAGCGTGGGTGGTTGGGCTAGGCAGGCCCTGAGATCACTCCGAATAACAGTATCAGGTTGTCAATCAGGTATTTCGGGATAATCCCCACAGGGCACTCCGCGATGAGGGGTTTTACAGGTCGATTATCGCCAAAGCTATCAGTTGCAGCCCAGCATAAACACTCAATCGGAGTAGATTGAACAATGACGGATAGCCTCTTTGACAATGGGAATCAGAGGAGCCGCAACACTTAACGTCCGTATCCCACACGTAAGCAGTTTGGCAACATGTTCAGGCCGCCCTGCGAGTTCGCCGCACACAGACAATGGCATATGAGGTACATCCTCGTGCACCAGAGACAGTAATCTGAAGATAGGATCAGATGCATCGTTAAAATAAAGTTCCACCGATGCATTTTCCCGATCGGCCGCACAGGTGTACTGAGTGAGGTCGTTGGTTCCGAAACTCAGAAAATCGACATGTCTCGCGATTGCTTTCGAGGATAATGCGGCGGCTGGTGTTTCGATCATTGCGCCGATTTTGGGAACGCCAACATGCATCTCACAACAAAGCGGTAGCAAAAGATCTTTGACTGCAACAATATCCTCGGGCAGCGTAACCATCGGTATCAGAATACGCACATCAAATTCGCCAGACAGCTCCAATACCGCGCGTAACTGCGTTCTAAGAAGTTCCGGATACTCCAGCAGTAACCGGATCCCCCGTCGCCCTAAAGCGGGATTAGATTCGGCAAAGAATGCCAGAAACGGCAAGGGCTTGTCGGCCCCCACATCCAACAATCTCACACACACCGAACGCCCCTTGGCCGCTGCTAATACCTGCTTCATCTCAACGACCAGTTCAGCGGTGGAAGGAGGTTCTGTACGCCCTAAATAAGCCTGCTCCATACGGTACAAACCTACACCTTCAGCACCGTTAATCATCGCCTGCTGGGTATCATGATCACTCCCCACGTTAGCCCCAACAGAGATTTTAATTCCGTCAAGGGTGACGGCCGGACCACGTGCATTTTCTATCGCCAACCGATATGCCTGAGCTTTCGTTTCAACCTTTTGATGGAAAATAGCCTGCTGTCTTTTCTCTGGACGAAGGGTAACGTTTCCGGCATCTGCATCCACTAAGGCGAGCACATCGGCGGGCACTGTCTTCATCAAATCGGGGATCCCTGACAAGCAGGGCACCCCCATCTGGCGGACAAACAGGGCAGCATGGGAACCGCTGCTTCCATATTCAAGAAGTACAGCAGAAATAGCGCGATCAGAGAGAAAAACGGTATCGGAGGGCAGCAGTCTGGTGGCGATCAGGACACATCCTTGGGGGATCTCTTCCAAAGGATGGACCGTGACTCCAACAAGAGCATTGTGAAGACGGATCGATATATCGCGCATATCATCGCCTTTATCTCTGGCGAATTGCGATTCCAACGTCAAAAACCGTCTCTCCCAGCGCAGGAACACCGCCTTTACGGCACTACTGGCACTGACCAGATTATCGATGACCTCCTGTCTCAGCTCCTGTTGAAGTAATGGATCATTCAACATCAGTTGGTGTGACCCAAAGACCTCAGACAGGCGCAAATCAATCTCTTTTTCCACCCGTGTCGCCAGTGTGAGAAGATCATTCGAAATGCCTGCGGTGGCGAAATCAAGACGTGCCAGTTCCTGTTCAACCTGATTGTGAGGTATATCCACGGGCACATCGATAGGCCCAAGCAAGTCCTGATGGACATGGGTAATTCCCTGCCCCAACCCCGGTGAGATCGAGGTGCCATAGATAACAAACGGCGAGTCTTTATGATGCATAATTTACCTTCTTGCCCAGCTGTATTGATCAGGTTTTATCAGGCAGATGGGCGATAAGTTCACGTAAACGACACTGCAAAATTCCGCCATGACGGAAAAATCGCAGTTCATCTCCGGTATCAATACGGCAGCGAACCTTGAGCACCCAAGGAACACCGGCCTCAGGAAAAACCTGAACATCGACACGGCTGCCCTGAGTCAGACCTGCTAACGCCTCGATACTGATACGCTCGTCGCCAGTCAGTTTCTGTGCACTCAGGAGAGAACCTTCGTCCAGCTCCAGGGGCAGAATCCCCATACCAATCAGGTTGGATCGATGAATCCGCTCAAAGCTCTGTGCAATGACTGCACGCACGCCGAGCAGATAAGGCCCTTTGGCAGCCCAGTCACGGGAAGATCCAGTGCCATATTCTGCACCGGCGAACACCACCAACGGCGTTCCCTGCTGGCGAAAGTACTGCGCCGCGGCAAAGATGCTGACGATCTCAGATGATGGCACCAGCCGTGTGACTCCTCCCCTCTGTTGCGGAGTCATCAGGTTTTGCAAACGTGGATTGGCGAATGTACCACGCATCATCACTTCGTGGTTGCCACGACGACTGCCGTAAGAGTTGAAGTCAGCGGGATCCAGCCCCCGGCTCTGCAGGTACGCACCCGCCGGGCTGTCTTCTACGATACTGCCCGCAGGAGAGATGTGATCGGTGGTGACGCTATCACCGAGCAGCGCCAGAATCCTTGCTTCAACGATATCTTCTACAGCCTTCGGAATCGGCTGCAAACCATCAAAATAACTGGGATGACGCACATATGTGCTGCTGCTATTCCAGGGATAGCGCTGGCTGTCGCTTATCGCCAGTGCCTGCCAGTCGTGTGAACCGGCAAACACGTTAGCATAGCGTTGTTGAAACTGTGTCTGATGAACATGCGCGGTAACGGTGTCTGCAATCTCTTTGGCATCGGGCCAGAGGTCGCGAAGAAATACCGGCTGGCCGCTCGGGTCTTCGCCCAGAGGCTCTCTCGAAAGATCCAAATTGACCCGGCCAGCCAGAGCGTAAGCAACAACCAGTGGTGGCGAGCAGAGAAAGCTTGCCGCTACCTTCGGATGGATTCTGCCCTCAAAGTTACGATTACCGGAAAGCACAGCGCAAACGCTGAGTTTATGCTGAACAATCGTCCCCGCGATAGCGGGGTCCAGCGGACCTGAATTGCCGATACAGGTAGTGCAACCGTACCCCACCAGATTGAACCCCAGATAGTCCAGATCTGCCTGTAGTCCCGCGGCCTGCAGGTAATCGGTCACCACTTTGGAACCCGGAGCAAGCGAGGTTTTAACCCAAGGTGCGACTTGCAGACCGTGCAAACGGGCATTACGTGCCAGTAATCCGGCAGCCATCATCACCGCAGGGTTAGACGTATTCGTACAACTGGTAATCGCCGCGATCACCACCGCACCATCGTGTAAAGAGTAGGATTTACCGAGCACCGGACAGGATCGGGGCGGCTCAAGAACCGGCCTCCCTTGTTCCAACACAAACTGCTCGAAGGCAGCTGAGACATCGGGCAACGGCAGACGATCCTGCGGTCGGCGCGGCCCCGCAACACAGGGGATAATACTGGCCAGATCCAGTGGCAACATAATGCTGTAGGACGCTAACGGTGTCCGGTCATCATGCCAAAGCCCCTGAACACGCGCATAGGCTTCTACCAACGCAACCTGCTGCGGATCGCGTCCGGTTAGCGTCAGATAGCGTAGCGTTTCCTCATCAATGGGAAATAGACCGCAGGTTGCACCGTATTCCGGTGCCATATTGGCGATGGTCGCGCGATCAGGCAGGCTCAGACCGGACAAACCACTACCGCAAAATTCTACGAAGCACCCCACTACACCGTGCTGTCGCAAGAGTTCAGTCACCCTCAATACCAGATCGGTGGCGGTACTTCCCGGCGGTAAGCGACCGCTCAATTCGACACCAACCACCTGTGGCAGTTGCAGGCTGATCGGTTGTCCGAGCATCGCGGCTTCGGCCTCAATTCCGCCTACCCCCCACCCCAGAATGCCAAGCCCGTTAATCATGGTGGTATGACTGTCCATCCCCACCAGCGTATCGGGATACGCCAGCAACTCACCATCTTCCATCGGCTGTGACCACACCACACGCCCCAGATATTCCAGATTGACCTGATGACAGATACCTGTGCCCGGTGGTACCACACGAACGTTATCAAACGCCTCCTGCCCCCAACGCAGGAAAGTGTAACGTTCGTGGTTACGTTGCATCTCCTGACGCACGTTGTCGTCAAAGGCCGCCCGGTCCCCAGCCCGATCCACCGTGACCGAGTGGTCTATCACCAGATCCACCGGAACCTGAGGACTGATCAGCCCCGGATCGCCTCCGACTTCAGCCAGCGCATCACGCATCGCCGCCAAATCCACCAGCGCAGGCACACCCGTGAAATCCTGCATCAGGATACGCGTCGGCATAAAACTGATCTCTTCCGTTGACTGACCTTGCGCCAGCCAGCCGCTCAGCGACTGGACCTGCGCCCAAGAGACATGCATTCCATCTTCGTGACGTAACAGGTTTTCCAGCACAATTTTCATGGCAAAAGGCAATCGGGAAAGATCACCCAGCAAAGCGTAGGCAGCGGGTAAGGAGTAGTAACGATAGGTCTGCGCTCCAACCTTCAAGGTTCGCTGCAGCTCGGCATGGTAGTTCTGTGCATCGGTCATAAGTTACCCCAGAGCATAAGCAGGATACGGGCTATCATGTCTGCCACCTGTCGTCACTGTGGGGCTTGCATCACGTCCGCGGGTGAGGCCGGACCTTTCGGCTCCATTCCCTTCAAATACTTGAACAATTCACTGTCGGTAGAAAGCACCAACGTCGTATTCTGCGAGATCACGGCTTTATACGCCTGCAGACTGCGGGTGAACTCATAGAAAGCCACAGATTCAGGATTCAGGTTGTAGGCGCGCGCGTAAATTTCGGTCGCTTTGGCATCAGCCTGCCCTCGTATCTCCTCTACCTGCCGGTAAGCTTCGGACTGGATCTTATCCAGATCCCGTACCCGATCGCCCCTGATACGTGCGGCCTCACCGTTACCTTCCGATAAGAATCGCTCGGCGATCTGACGCCGTTCGCTGATCATCCGATCGTAAATTTTCGGACGCACACTTTCGTTGTAATTAATGCGCTTGAAGCGAATATCGAGCAACTCAATGCCGAATATCCGCACTTTTTCAGCTGCCGCGACAAAGATTTCCCCTTCTACCTGCTGGCGCCCTTTTTGGATCGGTACCCAAGCGCTCGTATCCAGTGCGCGCTCACCTCCACTCAGTAATGCATCGCGCAACGGTACACGATCCTTGGTGGTGCGGATAATTTCGATGAGCTCATGCTTGGCCACTGCATTGCGGGTCTCGCTGCCCAGAATGTCGTCCAAACGGGACTGAGCACTGCGTTCATCACGCAGCCGCAAAAAATATTGTAGAGGATCGGTGATGCGCCAACGGGCAAAAAGATCAACAGAGATGTAAAGCTTATCCTTGGTGGGCATATCCGACGGATTACCATCCCATTCAAGTACCCGCTTATCGATAGCATTGACCTCCTGAATGAAGGGCAGCTTCAGCTTCAGGCCTGCCTCTGTCACTGGAGCCCCCACCGGTTTACCAAACTGGGTAATAATTACCTGTTCGACTTCACTGACGGTATATACCGAGCTGAAAAACAGGTAAGGAACCAGCACGACCAGCACGAAAAGACCGGTCCATTTCATACGATTCATGGCTGTAACTCGCTGCGTGAGTTCAAATTAAGTAACGGCAAAATGCCACCGGCTTGTATATCAACGATCACCTTCGCCTGAATATCCGGTAGCACTTCCTGCAGGGTCTCTATATAGATACGCCGCCGGGTAACTTCCGGCGCCTTACGGTATTCATCCAACAAAGCGCTGAATCGCGCCGCATCACCTTCTGCTTCATTAATACGTTTAAGCCGATAACCATCGGCTTCGCGAATCCGCTGGTCTTTTTCCCCTTCAGCCAGAGGAATCACTTTGTTGTAATCACGCCGTGCCTCATTAATCAGCTTCTCCTTTTCCTGCTGAGCCTGATTGACCTCGTTAAAGGAATCTTGCACCGGTAACGGAGGGTTGATATTTTTCAGCTGGACTTGATCAATACTGATCCCCATGACGTATTTAGTGGAGAGACTTTGCATCCTGGCGAGCGCTTCGATCTCGATCTCCTGACGCCCTACAGTAATCACTTCGTCGACGGTACGATCACCCACC